>CALJIH010000012.1 GCA_937974135.1 uncultured Cocleimonas sp.
CACCACTTAAAAAGGTGTTAGCTGATAACGATGTGACCCAATACAAACCCGTTGCCATAGTTGAATTTGGTGAAGTCGCTTGCAATTGGAAACTTTTGATGGAGAATTTCATCGAGCCTTATCATGTACAATTCGTACATAAAACCACCACTGACCAACCGTTAGAAGATCATTATCCCGTTATTGAAGGCGGTTGTTTGGGTAGCGCGGTTGATTTAAGTGAAGAACAAGCAGCGAAAGCAGGAGAAGGTACACTTGGTGTCACTTCTCGATATTTGACACTTTTTCCAAATTTCGTGATGGGTACTTATCAACCAGATCAGCTCGGTATTCATCTCAATATTCCTATCTCTGCAGAAACCACAAAGCAATATCGTGTTATTTACGTGCACAAAGACTCAAGTTATAGTGAGGAGCAAATAGAACAGCTAAAAACCTTATGGCATAGCGTTCATTTAGAAGACCACGAAATGTGTGAACGTTTGCAAAAAGGCAGGCATTCAGAAATCGCCAAGAAAGGCGGATTATTGTCACCCCATTGGGAAACCAGTGTTAGAAAATTTCAAGAGTTAGTAGCGAAAGCAATCATCCCTGCTCTTAAAGATTAACCAAAGGAACAAAAAATGAGTAAGCCCGATTTTAGACTTGATCACACCATGATCAGAGTTTTTGACCAAGAAAAAACCATGGATTTTTACACACGTATTTTAGGCATGAAAATCCATCGTCAGAACGAATACCCAGAAGGACGTTTTACCAATACATTCGTTGGATATGTTGGCGAAGACGAAGGCACCAATATCGAAATGACCTACAATTGGGATCAAGAAGAACCCTATGATATGGGTAACGCTTGGGGTCATATTGCACTTAAAGTCTCAGATGTTTACGAAACGGCAGAATACTTAAAGTCTGAAGGTGTGGAGTTTGTTCGCGAACCAGGCCCTATGAATGCTGGCACTCGCGTGATTGCATTCTTTAAAGACCCTAATGGTTATGTGATCGAACTAAATTCACCAGTAAATTAAAAAACAGGTCTATTGGGCCTTGTACTGAGCCTGTCGAAGTACACCCCCCCACTTTTAGACGGTTTTGCATAAATAACACATAAAAAAAACCAGTCCGTAGACTGGTTTTTTTTATGTTGGACTATTAATCCTATTGCGTAGTAACAGTTACTGTCAAAATATCAGAGTAAGTTCCCGCTTGAACTTGATTAGCATCAAAACCAGGAGTCGCTATCTGCATTAATGATGCCGGGTTATTACAAGATGCCAAACTTAGTCCTGATGAACCCGATGTAAATGAAGTACCTGAATAGTTAATTGAATACTTATTTGTAGCATGTAGGTATAAACTAGAGTTTACATCGTGTTGTAATCTAAAGTCATTTAATGAAGTAATACTCAAATCACATCCACCAACAGTATTTGACTCAGTACCCAAGTTACCTAAATTAGTAACAGTACCGTTAACTTCTGCTACCGTAAGATCTCTAGATACGTTACCCGCTAAATCACCAGTGAATTTAACAAATGCATCTTTAGTGACGTTAATTTCAATTTCTGTTGAGTCAGTTGCCGCAAGTGCAATTGAAGATGAAGCGAATAAAACAGCTGAAGTGATTATTTTTTTAGAAAATTTCATTGTATAAATACCTACTTATTATTTTTATTAAAAGGGGGTTTAAAAATAGATGACTTATGTCATCACAGTATTGTTATTATGCAAGTAAGTATTCAGTTCGAAAAAAACTGTTCAAATTTGGTTAAAATAGCAGATAAACGGTATATTGGAAATTCAAGGAAATTATATCTTATTGATAAATAAGCATATAAATTATTTATACTTAATTTCTTTAAAAAACAAAAAATTATTTTAGTTGGAATAAACCATGTCAACAAACACACTCAAAAACAGCTTTGCATCAGATAATACTTCCACAGCTTGTTCTGAAGTCATGGAAGCCGTTATAGCAGCAAATTCTGGTGTAGCTAATTCCTATGGTGATGACGTATATTCAAAACGTTTGCAAGATATTCTTAATGAAACGTTTGAAACAGAAGTCGTTTACTTCCCCTGTGTAAGCGGCACAGCCGCAAATGCCTTGGCCTTGAGTGCGTTAACCCCCTCTCATGGAAAGATCTTTTGTCATGCCATGTCACACATTAATACTGATGAATGTGGTGCCCCTGAGTTTTTTACAGGTGGTGCTAAATTGGTTCCTATCTCTACCAATAACGGAAAGATCAAACCCTCTGATTTAGAGGAATTGATTCGTGGCAAAGGGAACGTTCATTCTGCCCAACCAGCTACGCTTAGTATTACCCAATCCACTGAAGTCGGGGCGCTATATCAAATTGATGAAATTAAAGCATTATCAGCTACTGCACACAAACATGATTTGCATGTACATATGGATGGCGCAAGATTCGCCAACGGCTTAGTCGCTTTAGATACAACTCCAGCTGAAATGACATGGAAAGCAGGCATCGATGTTTTATCCTTCGGTGGTACAAAAAATGGCTGTTTGGCAGCTGAAGCGGTGGTGTTTTTTAAACCAGAATTAGTACAAGCTTTTCCATTCAAGCATAAACGTGCTGGCCAATTGCTTTCTAAAATGCGCTTTATCTCAGCTCAACTTGAAGCTTATATTAGTGACGATGTTTGGTTACGCAATGCTCGCCATGCAAATAAGATGGCAGCGCGATTAAGTCAGGGTTTGGTTGAAATTCCAGGTATTGAACTTGCTTATCCCACAGAATCCAATGAGATATTTGCACATATGCCTGAAGAAATGATTGCTGCAGTAAATAAGCTTGGTTATAAGATAACTGAAGGCGAACTGGATGAAACTGCACCCCCTCGTTTTGTTACATCATGGAATACAGATGAACAAGAAATTCATGAATTTTTATCAATTATCAGATCAGTGACATAATTAATTTGCACTTAATATCAGAGACTATTTATACCGTTCATCAAATTATTATCGTATACATTGAACATATTTTATTTATCTGCCTACAAAATGGTTAACACGTAAATAATATTTCACTTTTAATAAAATAAGAATAATATAATGAACATTAGAAACAATATTCCAAAAGATACTTTAGAACTACTACCTTGGTTCGCTATCAACAAACTATCTGAAAGAGATCAAAAGGTCTTTGAAGATGCTTTAAAAACTTATCCCTCTTTATCAGAGCAAATTGATGCCGAACGCGAACTTATTAAAAATATCTCCGCAAACAAATCAGTTTTACACAAACGGGTTGTTGCCGCTCCGGAAGAACGCTTAAAAGTAGTTTTTAATAACATAGATAACCCTGTAGTAAAGCGTAAACCGAAATGTAAGATTAATGAAATTAAGAAACATAAACTTAATTCAATCTTAAAAATGTTTATAAATACCACTGACTCAATTTTTTCCTCAAATAACACTGCAACTCAAGTGGCGACCTTTGCTGGTATAGGCGCATTAATGTTATCAGTAGCAGCAATAAACGTAATGATCATTCCATCTACCAATGAAAAAAGTGATTTTACTTTGGCTTCAGCTGAAACTCACTCTACCACTGATCAAGTCTCTACGAATAAGCCAGTAGGTGTTAAATTAATGGTTGGTTTTAATGGTTCATCAATGGAACTAAGTAAATTAGACGTTTTAAAAGGCAAACAAATAAAGATCGAAAGTCCTGCTAATAAAGAAGGCTTTTTTGAGATTAGTTTCAAACACACATTGAATAAAGATGAAATTACAGAGATCCTTAAGGGCTTACTCGCACATGATGAGAAAATATGGTTTGCAGGTGAAGCCTTTTAATTCAGTATAATTTAATACTATTCTTATCAAATCATCACTTAATTTTTATACCTTAGACAAAACTATATACACGCGCTGGATTATTGACGATCAAGGTTGATATCTGATCTTCAGCTAATCCACGTTTGCGCAAGCGGGGCACAACATTGGTAATTAAATGATCGTAACCTAGGCCGCCATAAGCATGAAGGCGGTGTTTGGTTGCGACATCATGTGAAAGCAATATCTGTTTTTCATAACCATTTTCAAAATGCCATAAAATTACATCCATACGTTGAGCATCCGAAGGCATATCAACATCAGGGTTTGGGGGGTAATAAGAGCTTTCATTACCAAATAAATCGTATTCAAGATAACAACCGCTTTCAGCAAGTTGTTTTAGCCAATCTCTCTCAAGACAAGTACGATCGATATGACAAATGATGGTACGCGATAAGTCACCTCCTTCTTGATCAACCAGTTCGACAATTTCAAGCGGTGATTTTGGATCACGCCCTGGATGAATCATCAATGGAGCACCTGTTTGCTTTTGTGCAGCAACCGCAGCGCGTAAACTTTTCTTCTCGTTTTTGTCCCAAGGATAAGCACAACCAATTTCGCCAATTAACCCTGCACGAATTTGGGTATCTCCTACACCTTCTTCAATATCTTTTACAATTTCAGCCGTAATTTCTGGTTCGCTTTTATCGGTCATATCTTCTGGGTGAGTAACTCCCAAATAGTAACCAGCACCCATAATAATATTCATATCAGTAAGACGAGCAATACGCGCTAATGCATTGGGATCACGACCTAAACCAACATTAGTAGGGTCGACAATACTTCTGCCCCCAGCTGCCACAAATCGCTTTAATTCTGATACTGCTAACTCTTCGTCCTTGAGTTCAACATTATCTTTATTTGAGGTCCAGTTATAACCAACCCAGCCTCTATTTTCTAAAGATATTTTTTGATGTGCGAGTCCTTTCTGACTAATTTCTTCAGGCTCAACATACATAAACGTTCCATCAATCAAAACGTGGTCATGTGCAAGGGTGACACCTAAATCTTCTTTATTGATTAAACCTAAAACGGTTTGTACTTTATCTTTTCGACTTTCATCACGCATGCAAATATCTCTAAATTATGAAAGGATTGCAACGGCACTAATTTCAACGAGTAAATCTTCAAAAGCAAAATCGACTCCACCTACAACTGTTGCGCTTGGACCCGGTGCTGAAAACACTTCAGCACGAGCATCTATCGCAGCTTGTCGATAACGAATATCGCTTAGATAGATATCCAATGACATCACATCATCCAAACTGCCACCGCACGCTTCCATATAATCAGCGATATGTCGAAAGCATTCTCGACATTGCTCAAGTGGATCACCTGCTCCCACTAACTTGCCATTGTTATAGGCAATTTGACCTGAAATGAAAACATGATTTCCTTGTTTGATGCATTGGCATCCAACCCTTGCGTCTTCAGGTTCACCAACATTTGGTAAAATAATATTTTTTCTAGGCATTGAGTTTTCTCACTATTTTGATTCTTCGGGCCCGATAACGTGATCGAGAACATAATTAGCAAATTCATAAACAGTTTGTTCTTCTGTTGGTGAAAATCGCCCCGGATTAGCGTATCGACCAACTATACCACGGTGTACCACTTCACAAATTCCCTTGTCTTCTTTAATAAATAATTCCATTGGTGGATAATATTTATCCTCCACTTCTTCTTCAAAATTTTCTAAGGCAACAGTTGATTTTGGAAAACAACACCAAGTAATAATTCGTGTCCATTCTGGCCCTTCAGGAAAATATTGATGAAACGTAATTCTATCTGGAGGGACGTTCATTAATAAATGCGGATAGAACACCATAAAGTGGGTATGTTCTTGGTCATCTTCAGAAATACTATCCACAAAAGGGAGTGTTTTATTGCGCGGAATATAGAGTCCATTTTCGTTATCGCTGCTATTGATTGCATAAACACCTGGTTTTCCTTCTGCTTTAAATTTACTGTTTTTAGCCCCGGGATAATAGGTATCCAGAGATTCACGATGAACTGTGCGCACATGATAGCCCTCGCGTGAATTTTCTACCCATATTTTCCAATTAGCATTAAAGCGATTTTCCCATTTCTTGGTGACGACCATGTTTTCCATTTTATAGTCTTTAAAACGCTCAGGCAGGTCTCCTAAACATTCCAACAAGGGTTTTGCATTATCATCGAAGTTAATAAACACAAACCCAGCCCAAGTTTCAGTGCGAAACGTTGGTAGATTATGATCATTCATATCAAAATCTTTCGCATCCTCCATTGAAGGTGCACCCATAAGTTTACCTTCTAATGAATAGGTCCAAGCATGATAAGGGCAAACTAATCTACGACAGTTACCTTTGCCTTCGACCAGTTCGGAAGATCGGTGTCTACAAGAAGCAGACAGGGTTCTGATGGTTGCATCATTATCCCTTAATACAATTAACGGCTCACCTGCGATATCAACTCGAACATAATCACCTGGATTAGGAATTTCCTCTATTCGCGTGACTTGCAGCCATTCTTTAAAAAAAATTGTTTCCATCTCTTTGTCATACCATTCTTGAGAGGTATAGACTGCCGCAGGTAAAGGCTGTGCTTCATCAATGGGTAAACGCGTATTAGCATATTTATCTGGCGAAAAAATTGAATCATTCATCTTGATAAATTCCTTAATTGGTATTTTTATGCATTAACTTTAGATCAGCATGCGTCTTGACACAAATGGATAGATTCAACACAATATGTTGAAAAATTAGACAGATTATTCCATGCGTCGATTTGATATACATTTAAACGCTTTGCGCGCATTTGAAGCCGCTGCTCGACTAGCCAGTTTTAGCAAGGCTGCAAAAGAACTTCATGTCAGCCATTCGACCATTAGCCATCACATAACGGGGCTAGAAAAATCTCTTGGTAGAGAATTATTCCTAAGACAAAATCGCCGTGTCATATTAACCAATGAAGCTGAAAACTTGTTTCGCTTATTAAAATGCTCTTTTGATGACATTTCTTCTGAACTTGAAGTTTTGAAGCAAAATGTAGATAAAAATAAATCATTAAATGTCACAGTAACACCAGCATTTGCTAATAAATGGTTAATTCCTAATTTACGTAGTTTTCGAGAAGTTCACCCAGATATAGAAGTGCGGGTACATCCATCCTTAGAATTCATCGATTTTAATCAAGATAAAATTGATGTGGGCATTCGAAACGGCTTAGGCAATTGGTCAGGGCTTGAATCAGAATTATTAATGCCAGTACATATGACTCCACTTTGTGCACCTAGTTTGCTTGAACGGTTTAATGGTGCTTTAAATCCACAATCCCTAACAGAGCTAACACTGATACACGCCGATGTTAGTTCTGGTACTGGCATTCAATCAGAATGGTGTGAATGGTTAACCAAAGCTGGGTTAGATGAGATAGATTGTACCTATGGATTATCCTTTAAAGATCCAAGCTTAGCCTTACAAGCAGCAATAGATGGATTAGGAGTCGCTATGGGTTATGTCGAATTAGCTAAAGATGATTTAGCAAAAGGTAAATTAGTACAACCCTTCGAGCTGGTAGTAAAGCATCCTTGGTCGTATTTTATCGTCATTCCTGAAGATAATATTGGTGATAATCACACAACATTATTTTGCGATTGGTTACGACAACAAATGTCCAATCAATCTTCTACTATCTTGGGATCTGATTAAGCTACCGCAGCTTGATCCAGCAAAACTATTTTTGTATCCAATGATGTAATTTTTGTGATTGGTAAATCTATTCCTGCTTGCCATTGTTGTATTGCGGTTTTTTTACTTTCGCCAGTAATCAATAGCAACAAACACTGAGTTTGGCTCAACAAACTTGCGCTCATACTTACCCTATCGGATGGTGGTTTTGGTGAGTTGTATACAGCATGCACTAGTTCTTTATCATCATTTACATGATCAGGAAATAAACTCGCTGTGTGACCATCCTCACCCATACCCAGCATCACAAGATCAAATGGAGAATTATTTAAAAGAAGATTTGTATATCTCTTTGCAGCTTCATCTGCTCCTAATTCAGCTTCAATGAAATGAATATTTTCTTTAGGTACATCGATACTTTCTATTAGTGTCGTTCTTATCATCTCGCTATTACGCTCTGGATCATTTACTGATAAACAACGCTCATCACCCAAGTAAAAATGCCATTTACTCCAATCGCACGATTGCTTTGCGAGTAATCTATAGATATTTTTAGGAGTTGTACCACCCGCTAAAACAATCCTAAATATCCCCTTAGATGCAATACTTTGCTTTGACACTCTTAGAATAAGTTCGAGACCTTTTTTGGCAACGTCATCTGCTGTTTCTAGAACCTGCCAATCTTTATCTTGCATCTGCTTTGTCATGGTGATTATTGATTTTTGTATGAATTTATTGCTGTCGCTGTCGCTTTAGTAATTTCCGCAAAATTACCTGATTGCATCAATGATTTAGGAACTATCCAGCTACCACCTACACATAAGACGTTTTCCAGTGCCAAAAAATCTAAATAATTACTCTCATTGATACCACCCGTTGGACAAAAGCGAGCATCTTGAAAGGGGCCTGAAAATGATTTTAACAATGAGATTCCACCAACACTAGTGGCTGGAAATAATTTGAAATGAGTGTATCCCAAATCCATTCCTTGCATAATTTCTGATCCTGTTGATATACCTGGAATCAAAGGAAAATTCATGTGATTCGCGCGTTGCAACAACGGTTCACTTGATCCTGGACTTAGAGCGAATGCAGCGCCTGCATCACGGACTCGAGACAAATCACTAGGATTCAAAAGGGTTCCTGCACCAACATGCACCTCAGGTACTTCTTTAGCCAGAACACTAATAGCATCTAGTGCCGCATCAGTTCTTAAAGTAATTTCGATAACATTAATACCACCCGTAATTAACGCATGTGCTAGATCGATAGATTTATTTGCGTCATCTATCTCAATCACTGGAATCACTGGAGATAATGACATTATCTCTGCAGGTGTTAGTTGTTGACCACTCATATTATTTGCCTTGCAAATTGAAGTTAATATTTATATCTAAAAAGACACCCCCCCACTTTTGGGCAGTTTGTCTTAAACTGTCTAAAAGTGGGGGGGTGTCTTTTTAATCATATTTTTTATGCTTGTTCTTCGCCAGGCAGGCTAAAGATACTAGCACCTTGTTCAGCTCCAGATACATTCTGACGTAAGGATGCAAACAGTTCACGCCCCATAGCGAAACGGTTTTCGCCTAATTCAAGCGTAGGGATCTCACGTTTTTGCAATGCATCTTCATCCACTAACAATTCTACTTTAGAATTTTCAACATCTAAGCGCATTGGATCACCCGATTGTATTTTTGCAATGACCCCACCTTCACTAGCTTCAGGGGTCATATGTATTGCAGAAGCAACTTTACCAGATGCACCAGACATTCTGCCATCAGTAACAATGCCTATTTTAAAACCTTCATCTTGCAACGCACCCAGCGCTGGCAATAAGCCATGAAGTTCAGGCATACCATTCGCTTTGGGGCCTTGATAACGAATCACAGCAATAAAGTCTTTATTTAATTGCCCTGCCTTATAGGCAAGATCTAGCGCTTCTTGTGAGTTAAATACTTCGGCTGGAGCCTCGATAAGTTTATGTTCTGATTTCAATGCCGAGGTTTTGATGACACTTCGCCCAACATTGCCATCTAAAATACTGAGCCCTCCATTTTCACTAAAGGGTTCTGAAACTGTACCTACAATCTCTTTTTTACTTGAGTCAATAGAGGCGGGTGACCAAGAAACGGCATTATCTTCGTTATGCCCTAAGGAAGGAAGTTGAGTATAAGTAGCTAACCCTTTACCCATGATGGTATTGACATCCTCATGCAGTAATTCATTTTCAAGTAGCTCTTTAATCACCACTGGCATACCACCGGCTTGATGGAAGTGATTAACATCCGCGCTACCATTTGGATAGAGCTTAGTCAGCAAAGGGATTTCTTGCGCGAGATCATGAAAATCTTGCCAGTTGATGACAATCCCCGCCGCACGAGCCATGGCGATTAAATGTAAGGTATGATTGCTTGAACCACCCGTAGCTAGAAGCCCGATGATAGCATTCACAAAACTTTTCTCATCGAGCATTTTACCTATGCCCATCGAGCTCGCATTAGTATCAATTAAGGATAAAATTTGTCTAGAGGACGCTTTAGTCAGCTCATCTCTAAGGGGTGTATTAGTAGTAACAAATGATGATCCTGGCAAATGCAGCCCCATGATTTCCATCAACATTTGATTACTATTTGCCGTGCCGTAAAAAGTACATGTACCAGGGCTATGATAAGAAGCAGACTCAGAAGCTAATAATTGTTTTTTGCCCACTAAGCCTTTGGCGAAATCTTGGCGTACTTGTACTTTTTGCGTATTGCTAATACCTGAAGGCATTGGGCCACCTGGAATAAACACCGCTGGCAAATGTCCAAAGCTTAGCGCACCAATCATAAGACCCGGCACGATTTTATCGCAAACCCCAAGATATAAAGCACCATCGAACATATTATGTGATAACGCAACTGCTGTGGCTTGAGCAATAACATCACGACTAAATAGACTCAGTTCCATACCTGGCTGTGATTGTGTTACACCATCACACATAGCAGGAACGCCACCGGCAAATTGACCCGTTGCACCCGCCTTTTGTAACGCTTGTTTGATGATTTCTGGAAATACAGCAAAGGGTTGATGCGCCGAAAGCATATCGTTATAGGCGGATACAATGGCAATGTTAGGCACAACATCATCTGACAACAAGTCTTTATCACTTTGTGAGCAAGCAGCAAAACCATGCGCAAGGTTACTACAGCCAAGCGCAGATCGGTTTACACCTTTTAAGTCAGCATCATGCAAACGTTGCAAGTAAATACCTCGATAAGGCTTACTGCGTTCAATAATAGTGTTCGTAACTTTTTGAATTTGGGTGTTCATTGTAATGACTTGAACCTAATGCATAGGATTGATTTATAATTAAGCATCTTCATGCCAGCTTCTTCCGTCACGTTCTATCAGCGCAACAGATGAACTTGGGCCATCAGTGCCAGCAACATATTTTTTAACTTTAATATTATCTTCTTGCCATGTTTCTAGAATATTGTCTGCCCATTCCCATGCGGCTTCCACCTCATCACGGCGCATGAACAAAGTTGCATCATTTTTTATCACATCTAATAACAAACGCTCGTAAGCTGTCGGTGATCTTGGATCATCCTCTGCAACATTCAATTCAAGCTCTACGGGGCGTAGTCGCATACCTTTTCCTAATCCCGGTATTTTATTCATCATAAGCAGTCGAATACTTTCTTCCGGTTGAATATGAATGATGAGTTTATTCGCTTCTAACGGTTGTCCGTCATTTGGGAATATTGAATGCGGGATGTCTTTGAATTGGATAACTATCTCAGAATAGCGTTCTGACATTCGCTTGCCTGTTCGTAGATAAAAAGGAACGCCACTCCACGTCCAGTTATCAATATCGGCTTTCACCGCAACGAATGTCTCGGTATCACTTTCATGTAATTCATCATCATCTTCTAGATAACCAGGTACCGACTTATTATTGCTGACACCACTTTTATACTGACCACGAACTGTGTTTTCAGAAACCTCACGCTTACTCATCTGACGTAGTGATTTTAACACTTTTACTTTTTCATTACGCACGCTATCACTATCACTTTGAAGACTTCTCGGTGGTTCCATGGCTACCAAACACAGCAATTGCATCAAGTGATTTTGTACCATATCGCGCATTGCACCATATTGATCGTAGTAACCCCATCGACCTTCAACGCCGACTGTTTCAGCAACTGTGATCTGCACATGATCAATACTTTTGTTATCCCACAAAGGCATAAATAAGGTATTTGAAAAACGCAATGCTAGGATATTTTGTACTGTATCTTTACCGAGATAATGGTCAATACGGAAAATCCCACTTTCAGGAAAAACAGCAGCAACCAAATCATCTATTTCCTGAAATGATTTGAGATCATGGCCAATGGGTTTTTCTAAAACCACGCGACTGTTTTGAGTAACTAATCCAGTTTCTTTTAAAGCAGTACAAATATCACCAAACAATGACGATGGAGTCGACAGATAATTGATTCTATCTCTATCCGCAAATTCATTTAAAGATTTCGCTAATGATTTATAGTTTTCTGGATCACTAATATCCATCTCAACACAAAATAATTGTGCTGAAAAAACAGCCCAGGTTTCGTCCGAAAAATAATTATCGGGGTGATATTCACGGAATTTCTCAAGCACTAATGATCTGTGTTCTTCATCACTCACTTTTGTTCGAACGGTTGAAAAAATCCGGGTTGAAGGATCAATATGATCATGCCAAAACAAATAATAAAGCGCAGGCATAATCTTTCTTAATGCCAAATCCCCATGTCCACCAAAAATAACAATATCTGCGGGTGGTAACTCTTTTGGCAATTCGTTTGCCATGTTTTTATATCCTCTTATACGTTTTTTTTAACGAGGTTCTATCCATTGAATAATGATGTGTGTGAAATATGTAAACTTATTTGCTTAATTTTGCCCGATCGTACAAATATCTCATTACTGAGTTCTTTCGTCAACTGACGTTCATTGATGACTTCTTGACTGCCATCTTCCATGTCGATATTCAAAGAAGTGTTTGTTTCAGATAAAAAATAGACAACAGGAATCTGACACCAAGTAAACGCAAGTGAATCTTTGGTAATGAGGATCGTTTGCCATTGATTATTTACATCTTGATATTCAAACTCTCTTTCTTCAGCAACAAACTCACGCTTTCGAAGCAAATTTGGTTGAAAAATTACGCTACCGTTTTTAACTCGAATGCCTAATTCGCCAAAACGAGTCAAAATTTCTTCTTTAACCTGCCCTGTCATTCCAGGTTGTTGTGCACCTGAATGACCTGGAGTATGAGAGTAAGGATCCGTTGGGAAAGCACCATATTCTTCCGGTGTCTTATTAAAACCTATACCCTGTCTTACTTGGTAATAATGCTTGCCAAGTGCATTTATAGTCTCAGTGTCTTCGTCTTGATCAAGAGCAGAAAAATAATTTTCTTGAACAGCAAGTAATAACTTTGAAACCATATGCCAGTAAATACAACCTAGTCCCTCAAAACCAAACATTCCACCAGAACGACCCGTGAATTCTTTATGATTAAAAACTTCTTCATAAATACTTTGTAGGTGTTTTCTATTTGTGTCTATTTCATCGCCATAAACCCTAGTAAGTTCATTTAGATGGATGTCTAGCTGTCCTTTGTTTATTAAATCAGCATTAAAACGATAACAATCATCATCGTCTTTATAAACAATACTAGTTTGATCATCTTCGATTAGCTTTTGCAAAAATATAGAGTCATCAAGTTGAGACTGTGAAATTTGATTTTTCTCTAAAAAGCTTGGGAGCTTACGATCAGGGTATAAAATAAAACTGTGCTGTTCTGGCCAAAAAAGATTGGTGTTAAACAATGTATCCAATAAACCTATAGCTTCTTCAGGCTGAATAGAACCAGAACTAAGCGCAGACACTTGTCCTTCCAACATTGAATATAAATGATCTATAGATAATTCTTTCTCTCTAAGGTTTAAGAGGTTGTATGCATGATAAAGGCCATTATCAGATTTGTTTTTAACAATGCTGTGATCAATTGTTATTAGCGCATTGTTCAATAGTGTTTTAACTTTACTTAAATCTTGCTTCTCTTTTTGTCCAAAACATTCTTTTTGATAGACTGTTTGGCGATAAGTACTTGCAGCAGTGCCTAATGCTTCGAGTATCTCAAATCTATTCGTATCATTAATTAAACCGTCCGAAACGTACTGTTGCGCTTTTTCCATTATTTCGCATGTGTTAATCAACCAAATATTTACTTCATGTGAAAGCTCAACACTGCCTGATTCCTCTCTCAATAGTTCTTGTAAGAAAGAGACGTATCGGCGTAGATAATAAAGCGTAACCATGGATAAACCTTGGCCCACAATCGCATTATTAGCATCGTTCCATTCCGGACGTTGCGTATTAAGCCAAATTCCACCATCAATAACTAGATTAGATAATTTACTGAGTAAAGGTACTAATAGTTTTTCAATTAGATTAACTTGATAAACGTTGTTGTTTTTATCCAGCAACAATTTTCCATCAGATCCGAATTCAATAACACGCTTTTCTATTTTACTTTCAAGCACTTCATCAAACTCAACCGTACTTTTTGGATTCTTTACAATCTCATCAAATGTTTTGATTTTATAGGGAACATTGGCGTATGCAAAAATTGGCTGATAAAGAAGCTCACCTAACTTTTCTGGATGAAAATTATTAGAATGTTCTAGTAATTTTAATAAATAGATAATCTGATGATCACCCCAATACCCAATATAACTCCAAGGATCTTCAAGGTCTTCAGTTTCCCAATCGATACCGTCTTTGGTTATTCGATAGGGGTTGTAACCATCAATCGTGCTGGCATTAACAAATTTAGCAATGATGTTTTCAAGGTATTCAGGATAACTAAGCGAAAGTGCTTCCCAATTTTGGAAAATATCACGCCAATTTCCTTGATAATTTAAAAGTCGTTTACCCTCACTATCCTTTAGTTTAATTGCGAATTCATTCCAAGGTCTACTCGGATCGCCGTGTCGACGACCAAAAGTTAACGGCAAGTACTCATAACAAAGTCGAATTAAATTCGTATCCGCTGTGGATTGTATTTGTGTATGTAATTCTCTCAGATTCAGTGTTTCAGGAAAGCTATCGAATAAATCCGTATGAGATTTAGAAACGTTAGAATTAAAGTGATTTACGTGTGAAATAAAATCTTGTGTATCTATTTGATACTGATCATCAAAAATTCCACCACGCATTCCATTAAATAGAACATTCGCATAGTGATGGACAGTCACAGCTTCTTCCGCAGTCGCTTGAAAACCGTCTAAACCTGCCATAATAGATTTTAAATCAGTAGAACCACGATCAATAGACTCTTTAATTAAAGGTCGAATCGTTTTACTTTCAATTAATAATTTACGTAATTTGACGACCTGACCTTGTGTTTTTTCAACATCTGCCACAATCATCCATTGTTTTTTTGAATTCGCTTGCAAATCGAAGGATGCATTGATCAAAAATGATCCACGTACTCCTCTGGTATGTAATTCTTGATGAAGCGCTGCACCCCTTCTAAAATCATCTAATTGTTTTGAACATAATAAAACATTAGATACATCTATTCCTCTGGAAAATACGGTATTTGCATACATCGACTCATGAGGTTCAGGACGATCCGTAATACCAGAATATAATGTGTAATATGCTAAGCCAGCAGTTTCGTCGAACTCACTCCACTTATATGCATCAACAAGATTACTTGAACCAGCTTGAATAGAACGTGGTGTACCCGCCGGTACAATGTTTTGAAGACCATCAATGATCTCAATCGAACGCAGTTTTTTTGAATTATTAAGCAACTCACTTTCACGAACAAAACCAAATTCTTCGCTATTCATCCATGAATAATGAAACGTTAGTTTTAAATCATGGTTGATTTCTTCGAAACAGAGCTTATTACCCAAAAGGTTCTTGTAGATATTTCTCGTTATTTTGTAACGATCGTTGTGCTCTTGATTAAATGGCTCCCATACTTCTCCGTTTTCCAATCGAAGTAGTGTTTTACTTCCAGTATGTAAGGTACTTTCATGGATTTTATCGACAGTTATGTATGGAAAAAGTGCCTTTTCGGGAGACACTCTACCTGCAGTTAACCCGCCATTTGAAGAAATAAATAACCAATGATCACTATTTGAAACAAGGCTGATGAAAAAAGGTGACATTTCATCAACGTTGTTAATTAGATAGAAACGTTCATTTTTAAAATCTACAAATTTTCCTTCAACAGCAGAATTTATACGATCATTAAGTACGTGACCATTGTATTTCTCTATTGAGATATGTTCTCTATCTTGGGTCACTATTTCATCCAACATTCTTACACCAAATATGAATACAGTTAATTTTAATTAAAATCTAAGAATTTATAATTTAACTACTAGAATTTATATTCAAAGAATGCTCGAACTTCAAACATTCTATCATCCTGATAAAGAGGATCTGTTAATCGAGAGCTATCATC
>CALJIH010000013.1 GCA_937974135.1 uncultured Cocleimonas sp.
GTATTTTTGTACCATTGGCATACGTGTTTGACCACCAACCAAGATTACGTCATTGATTTCTGAACCTTTCAAACCAGCATCTTTAAGAGCAACTTTACATGGCTCGATGGTACGCTTCACTAAATCTTCAACTAGCGACTCAAGCTTCGCACGCGTTAGTTTCACGTTTAAGTGTTTTGGTCCTGAAGCATCAGCCGTAATATACGGTAGGTTTACATCTGTTTGTGTTGACGATGAAAGCTCAATCTTTGCTTTTTCAGCCGCTTCTTTCAAACGCTGAAGTGCAAGTGGATCATTATGTAGATCTACACTGTTGTCTTTCTTAAATTCGTCTGCCAAGTAATCGATCAAACGCATGTCGAAGTCTTCACCACCAAGGAATGTATCACCATTCGTTGCTAGTACCTCAAACTGGTATTCGCCGTCAATTTCCGCGATTTCGATGATCGATACGTCGAATGTGCCACCACCTAAATCGTAAACCGCAATCGTGCTATCGCCTTTAGCTGCTTTGTCCATACCATAAGCTAGTGCAGCAGCAGTTGGCTCATTGATAATACGTTTCACTTCTAGACCAGCGATTTTACCCGCGTCTTTAGTCGCTTGACGTTGTGAATCATTGAAATAAGCAGGAACAGTAATAACAGCTTCTGTTACTGACTCACCTAAATAATCTTCAGCGTCTTTTTTCAGCTTTTGTAAGATTCGTGCTGAAACTTCTGGCGGAGACATTTTCTTGCCATTCGCTTCAACCCACGCATCACCGTTATCTGCTTTAACGATTTCGTAAGGTACTAACTCGATATCTTTTTGTACCGCGTCTTCGTCAAAGGTACGACCAATCAAACGCTTAATTGCATATAGTGTATTTTGAGGGTTAGTTACTGATTGACGCTTTGCTGACTGGCCGACCAAAACTTCATCGTTAGCAAATGCTACGATGGAAGGGGTGGTGCGATCGCCTTCTGCATTTTCAATAACTTTTGGCTTATCGCCTTCCATTACCGCGACACAGGAGTTTGTTGTTCCTAAGTCAATTCCGATTATCTTTCCCATTTTTTTCTCTCTTAAAATATGTCTTAAATATTTCTACAGATAGCTAGATAGGCCGCTGTAGTTAGTGTTGTTTTAAATGTGTGGTTGTTTATTTTTTTATCAAGTAAAAATATAAAATAACCTTACAAATATTTGGTTTTTTGTGGTAATTGAAGATTTTACTGATAAATGGTGTCTAAATTGCCGCTTTAAACTAGTTTTTAACAACCATAACCATGGCTGGACGAACCAATCTTCCATTTAAGGTATAACCTTTTTGCATTACCGCACTCACATGATCGTCTTCGTATTCTTCGCTGGGTTGCATTGCCATAGCTTGATGCAGATCAGGATTGAATTTTTCACCAAGTGGATCAACCGCCACGACAGAGAACTTCTCCATCGCTGCTTTCAATACATTCATGGTTAAACCAATACCCTCACGAATCTGTTCAACCTCACCTTCAACGGCATAACCCATTTCTAAGCTATCCGCGACTGGCAGTAATTCTTCAACAAATTTCTTCACTGCATATTTGTGCGCATCTTCGACTTGTTTTTCAGAACGTTTACGTAAGTTATCCATTTCTGCCTGAATCCGTAATGCCTTATCCCAATTTTCATTAGCTTTGGTATTTGCCTCTTCCAACTCGGCTTGCAGTGATTCGATGGTGACCTCCGAAGTTACTTCTTTATTAGTTTCGGTAACCTCTTCTTGTTGTTGTTTTTCTTCCGCAGCTTCTGTCGCTTGGTCTAATGCCTCATCGACTTCGCTATCTACTTCGTCGTTATCGATGATGTCATTTATATCGTCTTTTGATTTGCTCATGCGCTTCTCAACCTAATGCTTAAGTTTATTTATATATGTTGCACAGTTTACAGATAAACTGTGCAATCAAGAATGTCCTAAAAGGTGGGGGGTGTCTTTGTTATTTCAAGAAAAAAATGCTTTTTTATACAATTTTTTAGCGATTTTTTGATGTTTATTTCTTTAACGCCGCAGAAAGCAGTTTTGCGGTGATATCTACCACTGGAATCACCCGATCATAATGCATGCGTTGCGGCCCAATAACACCAAGAACGCCAATATGTGTTTCATCGATCTGATAAGGTGCAGTGACCACACTGCAATCACCAAATACTTCATGACCGGATTCACGACCGATGAATATCTGCACACCGTCAGCATTCATACAACGATCTAACAAACCTAAAATATCACGTTTTTCATTAAACGCATTAAATAGCTGTCGAAGTTTAGCCACATCCGATAAATCATCGTAATCCATTAGATTGGTTCTACCGGCAACTACATAGTCTTCGTGATCACTATCGCTGATGCCAGACATTGCTTGTTCACCAAGGTCAATTGCCGATAACATCATATCATTCATATCAGAGCGCACTTGCTTCATCTCTTCTAACAAACAAACGCGAGCTTGTTGTAAGTCTTTACCGACGATAATTTCGTTGAGATAGTTACTACTTTGTTGAAGCTCTGAAGATGATATATCTCGATCCATTTGAATCATGCGGTTTTCAATATCGTTATTTGACATTACCAACACGACTAATACTTGAGCTTCAGACAATCTCAAAAACTCAATTTTACGAATCGCACGCGCATCCATCTGCGGAGCCATTACAATGCCGGTTAGTTGAGTTAAGCCCGACAACATATTTGACGCTGAATGAATCAAGTTGCTCGATGACTTTTGGTCCAGTTCGGACTCTAAGTTCTCAAATTCTTGCGCGGCTAATGGCGTTACATTAATCAAACTATCAACAAATAAGCGATAACCCTGTGATGTGGGAACACGGCCTGCAGATGTATGTGGCGCGTGGATATAGCCCTTGTCTTCTAATGAAGCCATGACATTACGAATCGTCGCGGGGCTTAAATCTAAACCGCTACGTTTCGCTAATAATGACGAGCCAATGGGTTGACCGTCAGAAATATAGCCTTCTATTAAGACCTTTAGTAGGTGTTTTGCGCGATCATTAAGGTCTGTAGATTCAGGATGCATAAAGTAATAATGATGATCTAAAATGAGTTTTCAAGCGTAATGATATAACAAACTATAAAAGACACCCCCCTACTTTTACGCAGTTTCTTAGGAAAATGTTATATTAATTTAACCACTTAGTTTTTAAATCAGGAAATTTATCAATTATGAATACTCAAACCTTGGTACTTAAGCGCAATTATCATGTACTTTTCTTGTTGGCTATCACGCTATTATTTACCCTTTTCAGTAGCAACTTATTTGCGGGAACTGGAGTGAATGTTGATAAACGAACAGGTTTGGCCATTTATGGTTATGACCCTGTTGCTTATTTCACGCAGAGCAAACCAGTAAAAGGCAATAATACCTTTGTTGTAGAACATCAAGGTACTAAATGGGCGTTTTCATCAGCAGCAAACATGCAAGCATTCTCTGCTAACCCTGAGAAATACCTACCTCAATATGGTGGCTACTGTGCCTTTGCTGCAAGTAAAAACAAAATCGCCAAAATCGATCCGAACGCATGGTCTATTAAAAACGGCAAGCTCTATTTAAATTACAATGACAAAATTCGAAGCCGCTGGTTAAAAGATGTCGATAGAATGATTGTGAAAGGTGATAGAAACTGGCCAGCATTGTTAAAAGAAGCCCAAGGAAAAACTGGATACGATAAATAGTCTTTTCTGATTCTTTAACTCGCTCTCCTTATATGAGGTTTTTTAAACCTCATATAAGATAATTTTTGATTAATTAGTTTTTAGTTCTTTGCAAAAGTGGGGTTTTAAACCACACTATATAAATGAGCTATGAACTAATAACACGTCACATTACAGGTGACTCTCCAGGTAGAAAAACCTCGTTTCAATATTTTAAAATTGGCCCTGAAGCCAGTGCTGACATTCCAAAAGTTTTCATACAAGCTGCGCTGCATGCCGATGAACAACCCGGTATTATGGTGTTGCATCACTTATTAAAATTGCTTAAACAAGCGGATGCAAAAGATCAATTAGTCGCCCAGTTTGTTTTGATGCCGATGGTCAACCCTCTTGGCATGGGTGGCCTGCGGTTAAATCAACACCAAGGCAGATATGAAGAAGTAAGCGGTGTGAATTACAATCGTAAGTGGCCACGACTTTATGAAGCAATCGCCGAAGATATCGATGGTAAACTCGGTCAGGATGCTGAAAATAACCAACAAATCATTATTAAGGCTGTTGCAGATTGGATAGCATCATCAAAACCGATTACCGCAGTGGAACAACAACGTCATTTTGTTATTCAAGAAGCTTATGATGCAGATTATGTGTTGGATTTACATTGTGATGATGAAGCATTAGTACATTTATTTGCTGTACCGCAATTAAAGGAATCATCACACAATCTCTCCACATGGATCGGCTCTGCCGCAACACTATTAGCAGAAGATAGTGGTGGTGGTTCATTTGATGAAGTTTGGCCAGCTTTATGGATAGATGCGGCTAAAGAGAATCCTGAGTATCCAATTCCTCTTAAAGTAAAAGCGGCAGGTACGGTAGAATATCGAGGCGAATCTGACGTATTTGATGATCTTAATAAAGATGATGCAAATCGACTTTATGGCTTTTTTCAAGACGAAGGTTTAATTTCGGGCTCGGCCATAATGGATAAACCTCAAATTGCGCCTGAACCCACAGATTTAGATGCGACTGAAATGCTTAGAGTAGATCAAGCCGGATTATTGGCGTACAAAGTCGAGCTGAATCAGATGGTAAAAAAAGGTCAACTAATTGCAGAATTGATTGCATTAGAGGGTGATGAAGCTTTCGAAAAGCGCACGCCTATTTTTGCAGGTACATCGGGGCGCATTATTTCCCGAAATATCAACAAATACGTTTGGCCGGGGTGCTCTATCGCCAAAATTGTAGGCAATGAAAAACTTGAAAGTCGTGGCGAGTATTTATTGGAGGATTAAGCAATATAAAGACACAAAGATAACTCGAGAATTTTTACATTTAGCGTATTTTCTCAATGACAGCCTTTTAGGTACCTTCTTTTAAAAAGTTACCTATTTTTTATTATTATTTTGATCATTTAAGCGATGTAAACTCACTTAAAAATATACCCTCAAGTTTTAGATATTTTAGACTTTTCCAATGTTTCAATATCTGTAAAAAATA
>CALJIH010000014.1 GCA_937974135.1 uncultured Cocleimonas sp.
GATATAACCAAAAGAGACCCCTAGAGTTTTTTAGGGGTCCTTCGCAAAAGAGTGATTAATTAAATTCTAGGGTCAACCTATCAGCGAGTTTATGCTCAACGTCACTATCATCAGTAACTAAATAATTTCTTAATAGAGTACCATTACAAAAACTCTCTTGTGGACTTACAACTTCTATTGATTGATCGTCAGGGCAATTCGTGCTGATTAACAATGAATCATCAAAGGTATAACTAAATAGCAATGTCTCGATAGAATCTTCATCGGTGACCGTTGTCGGTACAATCACTTGATATTGAGAGGTACAGCTTAAGGTTTCACCATTAACAGTACCTGATGCTATCTCTTGTCCTGTAGAAAAATCAGTAGAAATGGTGCCTTTTATAACATCGCCATTGGCACAGTCAAAGTCAACGATTTGGGTTCTTTGAATATCTGTAATATTCATTGATGGAAGACCACTCGCTAGCAAAGTTTGTTGACTGAATTGCGTGATACCACTAAAGGTCTGACGTAAAACTGTTGCTTCAATTGATCCTTCAAAGCCAGTTTCTACAGTAATTGAAGTTGTTCTATTGTTGTTTGTGATTATATTTTCACCAAAAAACGTTAACGGCACAATTGGGTCTGTGCTGACTTCGCCAGTATTTGAATTTGAATTTGAATTTGAATTTGAATTTGAATTTGAATTTGAATCTGAATCTGAATCTGAATCTGAGTCTGAGTCTGAGTCTGAATCCATATCTGTCATGGTATCTGTTTCGGTATCATTATTAGAACCTCCGCCGCCTCCACAAGCTGTTAGTAGCATTAAAGACATGGAAATAAGCAAAGCTAATAATATTCTATTCATGTGATACCTCATTGATTGATGATTTTTATAAATCTAGCATACTGATATAAATAATGTTTAATAACCATAGTTTTCAATTTAAGATTTAAAATTATCAATTGGTACTTCATTCACATCCACAATAGATTCCATCACAAAGTTTGAAGAAGTATTCGCGACTATTTTAATTTTAGACAAACGTTTCATTATAAAATGGTTATATTCGTCCATATCTTTTACTAGTAATTTGATTAAGTAATCTGTATCACCACCCGACATCAGATGACATTCTTGTACTTCATCAAATTGAGAAATTTCTCGATTGAAAATATCGAAACAATCTGTGGAATGTTTATGCAAACTCACTTGTACAAAAGCGAGTAATTTGTAACCCACTTTTTTAGCGTTTATTTTGGCTTTGTAACTCTCAATAATTCCCTGCTTTTCTAGTTCTTTGACCCTGCGTAAACAAGGCGCAGTAGACAGTTTGATAGCGCTTGCTAAATCTTTATTTGAGAGGCGTCCATTTTTTTGCAATTGTTTTAAAATCAAACTATCAAAGCCATCCATGTCTTTACCTTTAATTTCTATTTGTATGAATATATTGCAATATTAGTAATGTTTTTATGATTTTTCATATATTTTATTGCGTATATAAAAGATATTTCTCTAAATATAACAATCAATACTCATCGAGTCGCTACTATAATAATTCCATAATGAGTCACTCAGTTATCCTCCAAATTAATAGAGAATTGACATGTTAGCAAGTAACACACTTTCATCATCATTAGCTAAAATGATTGATTTTGAAAAATATCCCATCAACGCCAAAGGTAGCTCTGCTTATGACCAGCTATTGCAATCGGTAAAAGCAACAATCAATGAAAAAGGCACTGTTTCTTTACCTAATTTTTTAACCGCAGAAGGCACAAAATTACTCCAACAAACGGTGATTGATAAAACCCCTGAGGCGAATAGAACGCGACGTTTTAATAATGTCTACGACATGAAAGAAATACCTGAAGATATTCCTGAAGATCATGCCTTACGCGTTGTTTTAGAATCCTCATACTCAAGTTTAGGTCGAAGCCAATTACGCGAGACTTTTATTGAAGAACTGTACACCTGTCCATTTATAAAAGATTTTGCTGCGGATGTTTTAGATATTCCTCAACTCTACTTTCATGATGATAGCTACAATGCTTGTGTTGTGATGATGTATCAACCTGGCGACAAGATTGACTGGCATTTTGATTACGGTCAATTTGTCTGTTTGATTAACGTGCAAGAAATCGAAGACGGTGGATTCCACGAATGCGTAACAGATATCCGCACTGAAGATGACAATGGTTATGAAGCAGTTGGCAAAGTACTTAAGGGAGATCGCAGTCAAGTTCATCAGTCGCGTTCTTCACCGGGTGCTTTTACCATATTTAAGGGTCGTTATTCGCTGCATCGGGTGGCCGAGGTTACTGGAACTGAGACACGAAAATCGCTAGTCATGACCTATGAAGACAAGGAAGGTGTCGTCCTCACTGATGAAGTCAGAGAACGGTATTTTTATACCGTTGCAGATGATCCTCAAACTTAAGCACTTACTATATTTAATTTACAAGGCAACATAATGAAACTAAACACGGTACACACCACTCCAAAACAAGATAGTTATGATGTGGTGATTATTGGTGGCGCTAATATGGGCGCTTCAGTCTCCTGCTTTTTGGGACAAAATAAAGATTTTGATGGCAGCATCTTGGTCGTTGAAAAAGATACAAACTTTCAATTTGCTTCTACGGCAGCCAGTAACGATTGTATTCGTCAGCAATTTGCGAATGGTATCAACATTGAAATTGCGCAATTTGGCGCAGAATACATTCAAAACTTTCGCGAATACTTAGGTGGTGATGAAGCTGTTCCGAATATCCCAATTCGTAATTTTGGTTATCTGTATTTATCGGATAACGATGCCTTAACCGAAGTACTAGAAAGAGATCAAAACACGCAAGCGAGCCTAGGCGCTGGCACGCAAATGGTTACACCTGAAGAGATAGAATCTAAATACCCTGGTTTCTATAAACTCAGTGATATTCAATCTGGCAGTTTAAACACCCAAGACGAAGGTTATTTCGATGCACCATTAATGCTGAGATGGCAACAAAAAAAAGCGGCTGAAACTGGCACTGAAATGGTACAGAACGAAGTAGTTGCCATCAATCATTCAGCAAACAAAGTTGAAAGTGTTGTCCTTAAATCTGGCGAAACCATTAAAGCAGGAACTGTGGTTAATGCAGCAGGCCCAAGAGCACGCTTAATAGCCAATATGGTGGGCATTGAAATCCCGATAGAGCCACGTCGACGTTACACTTATATTTTCTCTGCAGATAAGCCACTATCTCATGACTTACCCTTAACCATTGACCCCACAGGTGTGCATTTCCGTCAATCGGGGGATAATTATTTAGTGGGCTGTCCACCAATGATTGGGGATCCAAGCGTAGCGTATGATGATTTCCGTTTCGAAAAAGGCATTTGGGAAGAAAAACTAGCACCTATCTTAGCCAACCGTATTCCAAATTTTGACAACTTAAGCGTGTTAGATAAGTGGGTTGGACATTACGAATTTAATACTTATGACCAAAATGGCATCGTCGGAAAGCATTCTCAAATTGAAAACTTTATTTTCGTCAATGGTTTCTCAGGTCACGGTACCCAGCAAGCGCCGTCTATGGGTCGTGGTGTTTCTGAATTAATCACTTATGGCGAATTCCGTACGATGGATTTAACACCCTTTTCATATTCACGATTAGAGCGCGGCGAACGTTTAGTTGAACGCGCAGTTATCTAAAAAAAAAGACACCCCCCACCTTTTAGTCAGTTTTAACAACTGAACTAATAATACGGAGGTGATTTAGAAACAGTAGAACAAGAGGTTTTTTATGTCTAAAGTAGCAATTATTACCGCGGGTGGCAGTGGTTTAGGCGCTGGT
>CALJIH010000015.1 GCA_937974135.1 uncultured Cocleimonas sp.
ATTGCCTTTCCTTCTTCAAAATAAGCTTTTTCACTCACAAAAAATAAGTCTTTAGGCTGACTCTTTGGTCGGAATGACAACACTTGTGCGCCATAAATCGAAATCAACGCACTCGCATGTTCATTGTCGATTTTGATAGTAGGAAAACCTCCCTTACCATCAATAATAATAAGTTTATTTTTGATATTGAATGATTGGTAAATCGAATCTGAAAACATAGTTATGCTCTTTTATAAAGTAGTCGAAGCATAAACAATTTAGTTTAGAAAACCTATAAAAGTAGGGGGGTGTCTTTTTTATAATCATTAACACGGTTAAATTAATTATCACTTAATTAGATAAAGAAGACAGTTTTTATCATTTTACAGTTAGTGATATTTGAATGATTATAAGATTATCAACTTCCTAGGAATAAAATCATGCAACTTGTCTCACCATTAGCGACAAATGATTCAGCAATTCTGGCCTTATTTGACCAAGATGAGTTTATTGTTGATCCTAAGAGTTGGAGCGAATCATTAGCAGAACAACTAGCAGCTAATGCTGAAATTGGCGAACTAACTGCATCACACTGGCAAATCATCCATTTCTTAAGAGATAAATATTTAAGACTTGGCGCAATACCACCAATGCGTCGGGTATGCCGTGAATTCGGCCATGAGAAAGATGCTGTTAGAAATCTATTTGGTGGCTGTTTACAACTTTGGCAAATCGCAGGATTACCTTATCCGGGTGATGAAGCCAAAAGCCATATGAATTAAGCCCTAACAGCTAATAAAAACGAAGTTTTGAAGCTATAAAAATGACACCCCCCTACATTTTAGATGGTTTTGAATCTTATCTCGAAAAGTAATTCACTAAATTAAGCAAAACCGTTAATACAATCGACCCAATCAGCATCGCTTTCCAAGGAAAGAATACTTTTACCCTTGGTTGATTATCATCCTCATGTTGTTCAATCGCACGCCGCGCATTTTCTTCAATTTTATGTTGTAACTTATCCGCTGCATTCGGAAAAATTAACGGCAGAACATTTAACACAATTGTTAAAACAACTGAGCCTATTACTGAATAGAGAATAAAATCATGCATAATTCACCTTTGATACTAAAAAAGTTTAAATATTTACTTTACTCACAGCTTTAATAATTGCCTTGCTTAAACCAGAGGCTACAAAATCAATATCTGATGATGACTGTAATAAATCATTTTTTACTTCAATCATAACATTCAACAGATTCTTCTCAGCTGCATGCTTATTAACAGTATGCATGACATTATCGCTAACACCATAAGGTGAATTAAACGCAGCTTTAAATTTTGTATATTCACGAGCATATTGCATCAAAGGCTTGGCTAATCGATCATCTTCATCATGCAAAATACCTATTTCTAATTTTCTTGTTTCGCCAAAATACACAGGGGTAAAACTATGAATAGTGATAATGGCTGGATGTGAAGCTTTGTTCTCAATAGTTTGTGAAACCATTTTATGAAAAGGTATATAAACTTCGTCTACCCTCGACTGATATTCACTGTCAGTTAAATCTTGATTACCCAGCACATCATAAATTTCGCTTTTACTTGGGGTGCCAGCTTTAGACTCTGGCGAGCGGTTACAATCATAAACCAGACGCGAGATGCGTGAAGCAATCAAAGGAGCATCAATCAACTTGCTTAATTGACAAGCCAATTCGTATGCACCGATATCCCAAGCAGCATGAGATTCTAACCCTTCTTTGGTCATTCCCAATCCGCTTAGGCTTTCAGGAATATATTTCGATGCATGTTCGCAAATCAAAACAATCGGTGCTTTGCCATTAGGATTAAAAAGCTCTACTACCTCGTTCTCATGACTCTTTAGTAATGCTTTTGTTTGTCGTGGTGCCATTTTGTACTATTCTTGATTGAGTTTGGTTATTTTGGCACAAAAACAGCAATGACATCTTATGATTACATCATTATTGGCGCAGGCTCATCGGGCTGTGTAGTGGCTAATCGCCTCAGTGCTAACCCTGATGTTTCGGTGTGTTTAATCGAAGCTGGCGGAGATAACAAGCAACCTTGGATCAAAATACCCGCAGGTGTTTTTATAAGCTATGCGAATAAAAAACATGATTACATGTACGAAGGTGCACCTCAAAAATACTTAAACAATCGTATTCTTACAGTAAATCGTGGCAAAGGATTGGGTGGTTCTAGTTCAATCAATAATATGGTTTATATTCGAGGCAATCGTAAAGATTATGACACTTGGGAAGAGCTTGGTTGTAAGGGCTGGTCATATAATGATGTATTACCCATCTTCAAAAAATTGGAATGTAATCAGGCAGGTCAAAACGCGGAATATCATGGTTTTGATGGTGAAATAAACGTCGTTGGTCCACAAGATGATAACGAAGTCGGCAGGATGTTCGTTGCCGCTGGAGAACATGCTGGCATACCTGCAACAGATGATTTTAATGGTGAAACGCAATTTGGTTTAGGCACTTATAACATTAAGCAAAAAAACGGCGAGCGTGTGAGTAGTTATACCGCTTTTGTAAAACCCATTTTGTCTCGATCAAATTTAACCGTGATGACAAACACCGAAGTCTTATCGTTAAATATTGAAGGTGAAACTAATGATACCGTTACCAGCATTAACATCGAAAAAGACGGCATTGCTGAAACTATAAACTGCAACAAAGAAGTGATTTTAAGCTCTGGAGTAATCGCTACACCGCGTATTCTAATGGCATCAGGCATCGGCAATGCTGATGAACTAGAAGCATTGAATATCGATTGTAAACAAGACCTAAAAGGCGTTGGTGAAAACCTACAAGATCATATTGATAGCATGGTTACTGTACGCTCCGATAGCGCACGCTCAATTGGAGTGTCACTACGAACACTTTTACCTCATGTAATTCCTGCACCATTAAAGTATTGGTTCAAACGCAAAGGTTGGTGGTCAACCAACTACACCGAGGTCGGCGGTTTCGGTAAAACCAAGTATGCGATCGAGAACGATGATGATCCCGATATTCAATTTCATTTCACGCCTTTATATCGCAGCCATCGCGGCAAAAGTTTTGAATTTGGGCATGGCTATTCATTATTTACATGCGTACTTCGACCCAAAAGCAAAGGCACAGTAAAACTCAAAAACGATGGAACTAACCGAAACGTAGTAATCGATTACAACTTCTTTTCCGATGAAAAAGGTGAAGATAAAAAAGTACTAATTGAAGGCATTCGCAAAGCCAGAGAAATTCTTGCCTCACCCGTATTTGATGAAATTCGTGGAAAAGAAATGGCACCCGGCGAACACATACAAAGCGACGAAGAGATTCTAGATTATCTAATCAATACCACGACAACTGTTTATCACCCAGTTGGCACCTGCAAAATGGGCCTTGATGAAATGGCAGTGGTTGACCCAGAAACACTCAAAGTCAAAGGCATGAATAATTTACGCGTGATCGACGCATCAATTATGCCGAAACTAATCAGTGGCAACACATCATCGCCCTCCATGATGATTGGTGAAAAAGGTGCATCCATGATCTTAAATGAAATGCATCCATGAGCAATAATTCTGCATCATCAAACGACTATGATCTAATCGTCGTTGGCGCAGGCATGGTCGGTATGTCTACAGCGCTTTGGGCGCAAAAAGAGGGTTTAAAAACGTTATTATGCGATGCTAAACAACCCGGCTCAGGCACTACTTGTGGTTCAGCGTGCACTATCGCAACTTATGCCTGCATACCTGTCAATCACCCATCGATCATTACTTCTTTACCTCACCTATTAACCAGCAAAGACAGTCCATTGAGCTTCAATTTAGGCTATGGGTTAAAGAATCCAAGTTGGATGATTTCTTTTCTAAATAATTGTCGAAAGTCTAAAGTAGAACATATCAGTAAATCTCTTGGACAATTACTGCAGCATACAGACGCAGGGCTTGATCCATTGATAGCAGAGTCCAATGCAGAAGACCTCATTGTAAAAAATGACTGCCTCTATGTTTGGTCTACCAAAGCTGGCTATGAAAATGCATATAGTGGGAATCAAATGAGAAAATCACAAGGCGTCGATTTTGATGAATTAAGCGCAGAAGATGTTTTACAACTCGAACCTAATCTTAAACAAGATATTTACAAAGGATTGTTATTTCAAGGAGCAAGACACATAAGCAGTCCACAAGAATTAGTAAATCGCATGCTAAAGAGATTTCAAGCGTTAGGTGGCACTTACTTAGCGAATAACGTAATCAAAACAAAAGCAGATAACGACGGCGTAACAGTCATTCTTGCAGACAACACCGAAATTCGTGGCGATAAATTAGCACTTACGGCTGGGGCTCGTTCAGGGCAAATTGAAAATACCGGAGCAGAACAATTACCTTTAGGCGCTGAACGCGGTTACCATATTCTTTATAAGCAACATGAAAATCTGCTCTCAAGACCCGTAGGTTGGGCTGAAGCAGGTTTTTATGCTACACCGATGGCAGATGGATTACGTATTGCTGGT
>CALJIH010000016.1 GCA_937974135.1 uncultured Cocleimonas sp.
CGTGAAAGGGCGGTGTCCTAGGCCACTAGACGATGGGGACTTCAATATTCATTCATTTGATAATTTAGAAATAAATTATCAAACCTTACGATAGTAAGATAAGAGTTTGTAATAAAAATGGCGTCCCCACGGGGACTCGAACCCCGGTTACCGCCGTGAAAGGGCGGTGTCCTAACCACTAGACGATGGGGACACATACTTTTATGTGCTCAGCCAAATAAATGACTAAAGACGCTACATTTATTACCAAATATTCACATTTTTTTAAGCTCTAAAAGCGCTAAAAAATTGTGAGGCGAGAAGATACCAGAAGTTGTGAAATCAGTAAACAAAAACAAGACTTGATTTCATAAATACTCAAAATAAATTTTCACCACGACTAAGCTACAAACCTAGTCATTTTCTTTTGTAAACAGTTAAGTGACAACTGACAAATTTGGTGGAGCTAGGCGGGATCGAACCGCCGACCTCTGCAATGCCATTGCAGCGCTCTCCCAGCTGAGCTATAGCCCCATTGCCAAAAGAAGCGCGAATTGTGAGGCAAAGACCAAAAACTGTCAACCAAAATAAAGACAAAATAAAAATCTCAAAACTGATTTTAGTCAGCTTGTATTAAGCATACAAAAGATATTCTTGGAGAGTAAAAATGGGGAAAGTAATAAAGTCAGTGTATTTAATTGACGTAGTTAAGAACTTACTTTAAATTAGTTAGTCTTATGATTCATATTAAGGGGAATTAATATGATTCGTATCAATAAGAATTAACCAATAAAAACAACACAATTTCAGAATATGTAAAAATAATCGTGTTGTTTATAGGGAATGCTAAAAACAAAAAATGGGTTTACAAATGGATAAGTTGCGACCACGGACTTGCTTTAGTCTGATCATTTTAATATCAACATTAATATTCAGTCATGTAATTAATGCTGCGCCTAATACCCGCTCTCCTTTGGGTGTTAACAGCAATGAAGTTATGGATGATGATGCTAGTATTCCTTTCATAGATATTTATAAAACATCTATTCCGTTTGAAGAAGCACGCCCTTGGTTAACCAAAGGCAAAGTTGAGTATGATGAGCATGGCTGGCCTAAAAACTTAAATGGTGGTCAAGCGGGCACTCGTTTTTTATATAAACTTCCTGAAAATACCGTACCAGCTGGAAACTATACGGTACTTTATGATGGTGAAGGCATTCTGCAATATACAGACGATGCAAAGTTGGTAAAACGTGAACCTGGTAAAGATATTATTTCTATCAGTGCCGGCAAAGATAAAGAATTTCGTGTAAAGCTCATTATAAAAAACAGTAATCCAAAAAATTACTTACGCAATATTCGCGTATTAATGCCAGGTGGTATTTGTTCAAACAACCCTTACAAACGTGTCCACGATAAAAGAGCTTGTCGAGGATCGCATTATCTTTCATTTGAGAAACATCACGAGCGTCTAATTTTTAATCCCGCTTACTTGGATTACATGAAAGACTTTAAAGTTGTGCGTTTCATGAACATGTCAGGTATCACGCGCAACCCTATAAGCCAATGGAAAGATATGCCCCAACTCAAGGATGCAACTTGGGCGGGTAAACAGGGAGTTCGTGGTGCTCCATTGGAAATCATGGTAGCACTTGCAAATCGCTTGAATGCTGATCCATGGTTTAATTTACCGCATAAAGCGGATAACAACTTTGTGCGCCAGTATGCAAAATATGTAAAAGAAAATTTAAGACCGGGCCTTAAAGCCTATGTTGAATATACTAACGAAGCGTGGAATTCTATTTTCACTCAAGCTCATTATGTAAAAGACATGGGCGAACGCATGAATTTAGATGAAGATAGAGATAAAGCTGGATACAAGTACTTCTCTTTACGTTCAGTCCAAATTTTTGATATGTGGGAACAAACCTTTGGTGGTACTGATCGTCTTGTTCGTGTTATGGGAAGCTGGACAGGCTGGACGCGTCTCTCTGAAATGCTTCTTTCATACAGAAACGCCTATAAGAAAACCGATGCGATTGCGATTGCGCCCTATTTCTTTCCTAAATTAGAAAACGCCAAAAAAGCTAAATCTGTCGCCCAGCTTTTCAAAATGATTTATGACCCAAAAGAAAAATACTCGATTCCAAAAGTATTAGGTTACATTCATAAGAACGCACAAATGGCTGAAAAATTTGGCGTCGATTTAATTGCTTATGAAGGTGGTCAACATTTAGTTGATTGGAAAAGCCGTAGAATCGATCAACACCCAACGAAACTTATGATTGCCGCTAATCGTGACTGGCGCATGGCAAAAGCTTACAGTGACTTTTTCCAGGGCTGGAGAGACAATGGAGGTAAGCTGTTCGTTAATTTCTCGGCACCAAGAACATATCAATGGTTCGGTAGCTGGGGAACGAAAGAATATATTACTCAACCTATTAGCAAAGCACCCAAGCATCGTGCCCTTTTGCAATATGCGCGTAAAAATCCTTGTTGGTGGAAAGGTTGTACCAATCGAATTATGACAAGAGTGGCAAAACCTGCCGCTAATCCAGTCGGTGATGTGTTTGCACTGGTACCTTCAAAACCAAAGAAGCCAGGAGCTAAGAAAGCCACTGCAGTCGCAAAAGTGACGCCTAAAGTGACGCCTAAAGTGACACCAAAGAAAACCACTCCTGCACCAACGGTTGTAGCAAAAGCTGTACCTAAAGTTGCCAACACTGTGGTTAAGACAGCAGCGAATACCGCCGCTAAAAATATACAGAATAAAGTCAACACAGCAAGCACTGCGGTTAAGGTAGCTAACACAGCAGTTAGGCCGATTTGGGAAAAAGCCATCGCCACTAACGCGCCATCTAACAACTCTACATCTGTAACAGCGGCTTCACGCCCTGTTGCCGCAACGCCTAAAGCACCTGCACCTAAAAAAGCTGTAGCTCAAACGGCTAATCAAAAGCATGATGCGGTGGTTCATCGCGTCAGAGGGCGAGGGCGTTTTTGGTCAAACAGTAAATCGCTTCGTATGAGAAATATTGTGGATGGCAAAATCAATGGTGGCCAAGACCTGTCAGGTATTTGGCAGACACACTGGGATAATCAATACCTTCACGTTCGTGTTGATGCTTTAGATGATAAATTCATTCGTGATTCACAAGCACCTTGGAGCGATGATTCTATCGAAATTTTTGTCGATGCAGATGGCAGTCGCTCTAAAACATTTGATGGCAAAAATGATTTCCACTTTATCTATCGTTGGAAAGATCAAAACGTGAGCCTTAGTAATTCATCACCTCGCCGCGGCCGTAGTCTAGGTATTAGACAAACAATGACACGAACTGACAAAGGTTATACGCTTGAGACATCCATTCCATGGAGCACCTTAGGGGTTCGTCCTGTGGCAGGTAAAAATATAGGCATCGATGTACAAATCAATGACGATGACAGCGGCAGAGGTCGTGATGGTAAATTGGCTTGGCATGCGAAAAGCGATCAATCATGGAAAAACCCGCAAGCGTTCGGCAGATTGGTATTGGGTATATAATCAGAAACCTATCTAACTCAGTTTTAATTATTAAAAAAGACACCCCCCTACTTTTAGGGCATCTTGCCAAAGATATTAGGGGTTAACCATGCGTATGAAAATAATTAAAATTCTCTGCTTAATCGCCTTACTTGTCGCTACCTTTTTTATTGGCGGTTATATTCATCATCGCTACGAATTGTATAAAAAATGGTACACACCAGCGGCTAAACCTCCAAGCGCCAGCGAGTTAGCATCCGTTAAATCAATTAAAAAAACTAAGCCTACAAACAACACAGTCTCAGCAAATGAAGATAAAATTTATTTAGGTATTAACACTGCAGATGTTCGCGAAGATACCTCAAGCGTTCAGTTTCTAAATTTATTCAAATCAGCCATCCCTTTTAACGAAACAGTCCCATGGGGCAGTAGTAAAGAGGTTGAGTATGATAAGCACGGTTGGCCAACTGATTTGAAAGGTGGAAAAGCTGGCACTAAATTTCTCAATAGGTTACCTGAGGGTACCATCGAAGATGGTTTCTATACGGTGCTCTATGATGGCGAAGGTGAAATATTTTATGGTAATGATGCGAGACTGGTCGTGCATCGTCCTAATCGCGATGTTATTGAAATCAAAGCAGGTAAAGACAAAATCTTAAATGCCTCTTTATTTAT
>CALJIH010000017.1 GCA_937974135.1 uncultured Cocleimonas sp.
GCTTAGATAAAGCAACGCAAGACCCGCTACAATACTTGCCAAACCAAACATACGCAAGGAACTTTCGGGGGTTTCCATCATGGTTTGGTAAAGCTTCTTGATACTTCCTGGGCTAGCGAATGGCAGTAAACCTTCAAAGATTAACAATAATGCAACTGCATTAATTAAGTCTTGCCAATCCATGAAGGTTTCCAGTTATAAGTTGAGGTTAAACTTAATTGAAATCAGACTTTTCCTGATTCTGATTTCCACCTTGATTTCTAAAATATTTAAAGAATTCAGCATCAGGCTCAACAACCATGATATCTCCACCACTTCCTAAAGACTTTTTGTAGGCACCAAGGCTTCTGTAGAAAGCATAAAATTCAGCATCTGAGCCATAAGCATCTGCATAGGTTTTAGCTGAATTAGCATCACCCTCACCACGGATTTTTTCTGCTTCACGGTAGGCATCAGCTTCGATGATGGTAGCTTTACGATCTGCTTCTGCTCGAATCTTTTCACCTTCAGCTAGACCACGTGAACGAAAATCCTGTGCAACTCGTTGACGTTCTGAACGCATTCTTTCATAAACCGAATCACTAACAGAATCAGTGAAGTCAATTTTACTTACACGAGCATCGATAATCTTAATTCCTAATTGATTAGCTGGCACCTGAGCTTTCTTTTTTAGCGCTTCAGTAATCGCACCACGCTCACCAGATACTGCTTCGATGATAGTTCTCGTACTGAACTCATTTCGTAAACCATCTTTCATGATAGATTCAAGACGATTTTGTGCTCTTACTAAATCACCTCTTGTTGCTCGATAAAAAGTATCAACATTGTCGATTTTCCATTTCACGAAAAAGTCTACATCAACGTCTTTTTTCTCAGAGGTCAAAAAACGATCTGGCTTAGCATCCAATGTCAAAATTAGCGTTGAAAACTTTTCAACGGTATTCACAAATGGCAATTTGAAATGTAAACCTGGTTTGATGTCTGTTTCTACAATCTCTTTAAAGCGAAACTTAATCGCAGTTTCGCGTTGATCAACTGTATAAGTAGCCGTGGCGAAAATAAAAGCAACAGCTGCTATCAAAATAACAATTATATTTTTCATTAACGTACACTCCTTGTTCCATTTCTTACTCCATCGCGTGAAGTACCTTGAGACTGTCTTCTACGAATCTGTTGCTCTACAAAAGCAGATGAAGCAGGATTAAACTCATTTGAATTTGAGCGTGCTGCATTACCACCAATTTCATTCAAAGGTAGATACAACAAGTTGTTACCTGACTTAGAATCAACCATTATTTTTGTTGTGTTTTCGTAAACACTTTCCATTGTTTCTAGATACAAACGATTTCTAGTTACCTCTGGCGCTTTATTATATTCAGCCACCAATTGTTTAAAACGAGAAGCATCACCCGTTGCTCTAGCTTCGATTCGACCTTTATAAGCAATTGCTTCTTGGCTTAGACGTGAGGCTTTACCTTCTGCCAATGGAATAACTTTATTGGCATAAGTCTGTGCTTCATTTTTGAATTTATCTAAATCCTCACGAGCACGAACCGCTTCGTCAAATGCATCCTTAACCGCTTGAGGTGCTTGTGCATATTCCAAGTTGACTTCAACCACTTCCAAACCTGACTCATAGCTATCTAGCACTGTTTGCATAACTGTTTTGGTATTTGGGGCAATTGATGAACGATCTTCAATCAAGATTTGGTCCATGCTGTTACCGCCAACAATTTCTCTAACCGCGCTGCGCATTACTTGAAACAATGTACCCACTGATTGATTACGCTCGTAATCAGCTAGATAAACATTAAATAAATAATCTTCAGGATTTTTAATTTTGTATTGTGCCGCGATACCAATATCTACGATATTTTCATCTTTAGTAAGCATTTGCGTTCTATCGGCCGCTGTTCTAATTCTGTCGATATCAACCAATTCAACATTTTCGACAGGATAAGGAATATGCCAATGCAGACCAGGTTGAGTGGTTTCAGTGAAGGCACCAAAACGAAATTCAACACCACGTTGAGCCGAATCTACCTGATAAAAGCCAGTTGCCAACCACGCTGCTAGTAAACCTAAGCCAATCAGAGCTAAAGCTGTACCGCTTGGTAAACCATTACCCGAGGATCCACCAGATTTTCTTTTACCTAAAAATCCACCGATCTTTTCGTTCATTTTACGTGTGATATCTTCGATATTATCACCCGGATTTCCATTTGAACTACCGCTTGATTTACCTTTACTCCAAGGGTCTTTATCATCGCCACCTGGTTCATTCCAAGGCATATTATTACTCCAAAAATTAGATTACTGATTTACGTGCTTGATATTTTAAACCGATATTAAGTTACACATTTCACTATGGGGATGAATGTAGCAACTAACAAGGCTAATAGGATAAAAAATCAAAGGTGCAATTGTACACATTAGACCTGATATTTGCCTATAACTTTATTAACTCTGTATATTAAAAACAAAATCTCAGATCACATGAAATCAAAATAGTTCTTATATATGAATTAAGCCGATCAAATTAATATACACTCTGCTCAATTTCTAATACCTTGATATCATTTTCTATGACAAATAATCAACAGTTTAAAGCACCTTCAGCAAGTTATACGCTACAACGCTTACCTATTATAGCCAATGATACACTCCGTGCATGGGATGCCGCAGATGAATACTTAATAGACACTGCATATGAAATAATTAACGCTAGAACAAATGATGAACAATCAATATTACTTATCAATGATACTTTTGGTGCTTTGACCTTAGCCTTCAATGAATTTTCGTTGGATAACTGGTCGGATTCTTATATTTCTCATCTAGCGGCTGAAGAAAATTTAACGATTAATAAGATTGAAAACGAGGATAACAGGATTCAATTTATTCCCTCAACAAAGGGGCTGTCAAAAAAATATAAACTGATACTCATAAAAATACCAAAAACCTTATCCCTTTTAGAAGATCAATTATTTCGGCTCAAAGCACATATAGACGATGACACAAAAATCATTGCAGCGGCAATGACGAAACACATTCATAACTCTACCCTTGATGTCTTTGAAAAAATTATCGGAACCACTACAACATCTCTTGCAAAGAAAAAAGCACGTTTAATTTTTGCTACAAACGATAAAAGCAATACTAATAAGTCTCCTTATCCGACCAAAATTACTGACGAAAAAACGCGATTAACACTAATCAATCACTCAAATGTCTTTTCAAAAGACAAACTCGATATAGGTTCACGATTTCTCATTCAACATTTACATGAATGTCCTGAAGCCGCTCACATTATCGACATTGGTTGCGGTAATGGCGCATTAGGAATCATAGCGAAACGACATCAGCCTAATACAAAAATTAGTTTTGTAGATGAATCGTATAACGCCATAGCCTCAGCTAAAGAAAACTACAACCTGGCTTATCCAGAATCTGCAGATGATGCTAGTTTTCATGAAAGCAATGCATTAGCGCAATTCTCACCATCAGAAAAATTTCCAAAAACGCAATTGGTGCTTTGTAACCCTCCCTTTCATCAAGTACATAGTATTGGCGATCATATAGCGTGGGAGATGTTTAAACAAAGCCGTGAAATTTTAGAAACCGATGGAGAAATATGGGTCGTTGGAAATCGCCATCTTGGCTATCACATTAAATTAAAAAAAGTTTTCGGTAATTGTAGAACGATTGCGAGCAACCCTAAATTTGTGATCTTAGCGGCTAAAAAGCTAGATAAATTAAACAGAAGCCGTAAATAGTAAGTAAATAGATAAAAAAGACACCCCCCTACTTTTTAGCGAACTTACCGTTTTGTTTTTTAAAACGGATATTTTGATTATGCATCGCTGAATGAAAACAAGCTTTTGTTGTTTAAAAGCTTAGTATGAATTTATGCGAAGCTGTGCCATTCTTTGGATTCTTAAAAAGCTGATCAATAGCCAAAGTAAAATGCAAACAGAACCCAACCAAGCACGTGGCATTCAATTAATGCTACTAGGTAGTATGCTACTGCCGTTTATGGATGCTGCGGCAAAAACATTGGGGGAAAGTCTCGGTTCTAGTTCAATAGTGTTAGCGCGTTTTGTCTTTCAAACCTTATTCTTATTGCCGTTTGTTTGGCACACATTATACGTACCTAACAAGGAAGAACTTTCCATTCACATTAAACGTTCCTTAGGTTTATCTATTGCCACGTTATTGTTTTTTACATCAATACAAGTAATGCCAATAGTAGATGCTCTTGCGGTATTTTTTGTAATGCCTCTGATAGTGACATTACTCGCACCATGGGTGTTAGGTGAAACTGTCGGTTGGCGCAGAATTGCTGCCGTTGCGATTGGTTTAATCGGCGCAGTAATGATTATCAAACCTAGCCAAGCTTTATTTGGTATTCATGCTATTTTGCCTTTAGGTACTGCCTTGAGCTTTTCATTTTATATTATGTATACGCGCAAACTCGCACGCACTAATGCAGAGGGAGAAGCACAACCGGTGCCCGCAATTACCATGCAATTTTGGTCTGGGCTGATTGGATCAATCATTATGTTAATTGCTATTGTCTGTCTCCAGCCGTTAGATTTGTCAGTATTTAATTTTCAATGGCCTGAAGCTTGGCAATGGCAACGTTTGGTATTAGTGGGTCTCATAGCAGCGATTGGCCACTTAATATTAACCAATGCTTTCAAATATGCGGATGCATCAATTCTTGCACCGTTTCAGTATGTGGAATTGATTGTTGCGGCAATCTTGGGCTGGTATTTATTTAATGATATTCCAACGGTAACAACGGTAATCGGAACATTAATTTTGGTCGCATCAGGGATGTATATATTTAAACGCGAAAGTGTGGTTGCTGAGAAATAGCTGCACAAATGCTTAGAAAAGACACCCCCCCACTTTTTGATGTTTTCGCAGAATCCTCGTCATATCCATCTAACACAGTCTCGGCTTAGCGCCTCGGCTGATCGCTTTCTCTTTTAAATCTAACCGTAATCACAGCCACACCAATCAAAGTTAGGATTCCACCCAAGGTGATTTTTAAGGTAAGTGATTCATTTAAAAAGAAGATTCCACCCACCACAGACGTCAAAGGCAGTAATAACAAGAATGGCATGACTTTATTTACCGAGTATATATTCAACAATCGATACCACATGGCATAAGCTAATGCAGTCATCACTAAGCCAAGATAGGCAACCGCTAACCAAGCTTCAATGGGTGCCGTTTTTAATTGTTCTATTTGATTGGATTCTAATAAAAATGAAGAAATGAATAACTGCGGTGTGGCCCATATGGCAATACCTGTAATTAAAACAAAACCCCCTTCTACACCCAGTTTTTTAATCATAACTTGACCAACTGCCCAAGTGAAAGCGCCAGCGATTAGTAAAGCAACTGATGTAAGATCATTTGAAAGTTTAGGTTCACCTACAATTAAAACAGCGCCAGCGAAAGCGATAAACATACCAAGCATTTGTTTCAGCGAAATCTTTTCACCTAAGAATAACCATGCTGTGATTAGTCCAAAAGGTACCTCCAATTGAATTAACAAGGCTGAGGTGGAGGCATCAATGCCTTTAACGCCCGTAAAGGTAAGGCTATATTGAATGGAGGCACTGATCAATGCAATCCAAAATAAGCGTTTTAATAAATCCAAAGACGGACAAAAAAACCAGATTAAACAAATAGAAGTTAACGTAAAACGCAACGCCATTAACAAAATTGGAGAGAAATGATCCATACCTGCTTTTGCTACAACAAAGCCCATGCCCCAAATTACGGCAATGGATATCGCCATTAAGATATCGGTGAACTTCATTTTTTTATTTTCGGGTTAAAGTAAATATCCAAGCGTTTCTACCGTTATTACTTATGTGTGAGGAACTCATAATTATTTAGCGCAATGTCTACTTGATGTATTCACAAAAAGACTCGTTTATACTCCGCACTATAGCAAATGAATAAAAGGGCTGACACCTTGAAACTTAGTGCAAATGAATTTCGTGACAAACAAGACAAAGCAATCACTCTATTGGGTATGTCGGGTGTAGGAAAAACATTCTTATCGAATATTTTACGCGAAAGCGATTGGTTTCATTATTCTGGTGATTATCGGATTGGCTCACGATACTTAAACGAACCAATTCTCGATAATATTAAGAAACAAGCAATGCAAGTGCCATTTCTTCGTGATTTATTAAAGAATGATTCAATCTATATCGCCAATAATATTGCCTTTGAGAATCTACAAATTGTCTCTACATTTTTAAGCAAACTTGGTGACCCAGAATTAGGTGGGTTGCCATTAGAAGAGTTTAAAAGGCGTCAAAAGCTCTTTTATGATGCAGAATATGCCGCAATGTTTGATGTGCCAGAGTTCATGCAAAAGGCAAAAGATATTTATGGTCTAAATAAATTCGTCAATGATGCCGGCGGCAGCTTATGCGAGTTTGAGGATGATAGCGTTATCAAAATGCTTGCAGAACATACGCTTATACTTTACATCCAAGCGAATGATGCGGATGAAAAACGCTTAATGGAACGTGCCAATGCGGCCCCTAAACCCATGTACTATCGTGCAGAATACCTTGATGAACAGTTAGAAATTTACATGAAAGAGAATAATTTCGAGTATGTCTCAATGATTGATCCTGATGCTTTTGTGCGCTGGGTATTCCCACGTTTGTTTTATGCACGAATTCCACGTTACGAACGACTAGCTGGAACATATGGCTATACAATCAAAACAGAAGATTTATACCAAATTAAAAACGAAGCTGATTTTTTGCAGCTTGTTGAAAAGACCTTGGGTGAATAACGTTTGAAAGCAAAGAGAAATAACAAATGCCATTAGTTGCACATAATAATCTACCGACTTTTGAGCGACTACGCGAAGAAGGTCAAACCATCTTGCGCCCAGGTCAAGCTGCAAGACAGGATATTCGTGAGCTGCATATTGGCATTTTAAACATGATGCCTGATGCAGCCATGGAAGCGACTGAACGACAGTTTTTTCGCCTGATAGGTGAAAGTAATCCAATCGCACAATTTCATGTGCATTTGTTTAGCTTACCAATAATCGAGCGCAATGAAGATGCGCAAAAACATATCGATGAACATTATTTAAGTTTTGAAGAAATTCAAACTATGGGTATTGATGCGCTGATCATCACAGGTGCAAACGTAACCCAACCAAAATTATCACTGGAACCGTTTTGGGGGCCGTTAAGTGAGGTTTTTCATTGGGCGCATGAAAACGTAACATCCACACTGTGCTCTTGTCTCGCAACTCATGCTTCTCTAGAACTTCAATACCATCAACCGCGCTATAATCTCGGTTATAAAAGGTGGGGGGTGTATAGCCATAGGGTTAAAAATAAACATCATCCTTTGGTACATGGCATCAACTCGCGTTTTGATGTACCTCATTCGCGTTACAATCAAATCGATGCTTCACAATTTGCAGCTGCAGGCCTAGAAATTCTCGCAGAAAGCGCCGAAGCTGGTGTGCAAATGGCAGTCAGCCCTGATGGTTTTCGCAGCGTCTTTTTTCAAGGGCATCCAGAATACGATAGCATTAGTTTACTCAAAGAGTACAAACGAGAAGTCGGCATTTTTGCTTTAGCGTTAAATCGCGGTAAGAAAGTTGCTTATCCGCCATTTCCTTCTAATTACTTTGATAAATACACACAAGCAATTTTCAATGAGTATCAATATCGTTTAATTGAGTCAATTAATAATAGAGTCAAACCGCCAAAATTCCCCGAACATCTTATTTTAGATCGACTTGACAACACTTGGCACGATACTGCCGCGGCTATTCTTGCGAATTGGATGGGTTTGGTTTATCAGGTAACACATCTAGATCGTAACAAACCTTTCATGGATGGAATTGATCCTAATGATCCATTAGATTTAAAAACTAAATAAAATTAAGATCACCTTGCTGTAGAGAGTTTCGTTACACCTGATGAATTAAAGATATAGAAGTAATAGGTTATGAAATGGGATTCTCGCATGTGACGAATCGACCAATGGTGAGATCATCTTATTTTGCTGATGAACAAGTATCTGGATTTATCTAAAAATTAAGCACTTCATATTAACGGAAATTTAATTAAACATAGATAAAAGATGAAGTTAGTCTCTTACCAGTTACAATTAAATAACCTTCTGGTAAATAAAAAGGCGAACCGAAGTTCGCCTTTTTATTTTTTATTTATCTTAGTGATTTAAGACCTAGAGATCTAAAACCTTATACCCCTAGCTGAATCTTGTCGGTA
>CALJIH010000018.1 GCA_937974135.1 uncultured Cocleimonas sp.
GCGGATTTCCCGCCAGAAGATATTATTTTCGACCCGAATATTTTTGCCATAGCAACGGGTATTGAAGAACATAACAATTATGGTTTAGATTTCATTCAAGCAACCAAAGCAATTAAAGATAACCTTCCCCACGCAATGGTCTCTGGTGGCGTTTCTAATGTGTCATTTTCATTTCGGGGCAATAATCCCGTTCGTGAAGCGATACACTCAGTGTTTTTATATCACGCAATTAAAAATGGCATGGATATGGGAATTGTTAATGCAGGGCAGTTAGAAGTCTATGATAACTTGCCCGATGAGTTACGTGACGTGGTTGAAGATGTTGTTTTAAACAAAAATCCTGAAGCTACCGAAAAACTTTTAGAGATAGCGCCAAATTACGCTGGTGATGGTTCCCAAAAAGAATCAAAACAAGACATGGAATGGCGTCAATGGCCCGTTGAAAAACGCTTGGAACACGCCTTGGTTAAGGGAATCGATGCATTTGTAGATGAAGATACAAAAGAAGCATTAGATAAGCTTAAACGCCCTATTCACGTCATCGAGGGTCCATTGATGGATGGTATGAATATCGTTGGTGACTTATTTGGCGCAGGTAAGATGTTCTTACCGCAAGTAGTAAAATCTGCGCGTGTCATGAAGAAATCTGTAGCATGGCTAGAGCCATTTTTACTTGCCGAGAAAAGCGGTAATGATGTCAGCTCAAATGGCAAAATACTGATGGCTACGGTTAAGGGCGACGTACACGATATTGGTAAAAATATCGTAGGTATTGTGCTCCAATGTAATAGTTATGAGGTTGTCGATCTTGGGGTGATGGTTCCCGCTGAAAAGATTTTGCAAACCGCTATAGATGAGAAATGCGACATCATTGGTCTCTCTGGTTTAATCACTCCGTCTTTGGATGAAATGGTCAACGTTGCTAAAGAAATGCAGCGTTTAAGTATCGACATTCCCTTACTTATAGGTGGAGCCACAACCTCTAAAATTCATACTGCGGTAAAAATAGACCCCAAGTTTGAAGGTTCAATTGTTTATGTTCCAGATGCTTCTCGAGCGGTAGGTGTCGCAGGTAAACTAATCTCTAAAGAGCAAAAAGTTGATTTTCATAAAGAGATGAAAGATGAGTACGAAGCGATGCGAGTTAATCGTGCCGCTAATCAACGTATCAAGAAAACAGCAACAATTGAACAAGCCAGAGCAAATAAAGTTGCTATAGACTGGGACACTTACCAACCACCACATCCCGCAATATTTAACGGGCCAATTAATCATGAATTAGTTAAAAGTATATATAGTTATGAGGCTCTTGATAACGGTGGCGTGGTATTACAGTTTGATGACTATCCTTTAGATGATCTAGTCGATACTTTTGATTGGACACCATTTTTCAGAAGCTGGGAATTAGCGGGGCGTTATCCTGCAATTTTAACCGATGAAGTTGTCGGAGTTGAAGCATCGCAATTATTCGATGATGCCAAGGCTATGCTACAAACCATAGTCACGGAAAAATGGTTAAATGCAAAAGCGGTTTTAGGTTTTTTCCCTGCAAATAGTAATGGCGTTGATGATATAAATTTATACACACAAAATGACACTATTAACGACAAAGATATTCACACAAGTTTGTATCATGTACGCCAACAAATGGACCGTAACAATCAAAATGCAAACTTCTGTCTTGCAGATTTTATTGCACCTGAAGATTCAGGTAAAAAAGATTGGTTGGGCGCTTTTGCAGTAACCACAGGGTTTGGTATCGAAGATAGGGTTAAACAATTCCAAAAAGACAATGACGATTACAATGCCATATTATTAGAAGCCTTGGCAGATCGTTTTGCTGAAGCTTTAGCTGAAAAAATGCACGAGCTTACTCGTAAAGTTTTCTGGGGTTATGCCTCTGATGAGACGCTTAGTAATGAAGAGGTCATCAAAGAAAAATACCAAGGTATTCGTCCTGCACCTGGTTATCCTGCGTGTCCTGAACATTCAGAAAAAGGCACCCTTTGGAAATTACTCCAACCTGAAGAACGAATTGGATTAAAAATAACTGAATCTTATGCAATGTGGCCAGCGGCGGCAGTTTCTGGTTTTTATTATTCTCATCCTGAGTCGCGTTATTTTGGCACGGGTAAGATTAATCGTGATCAAGTAGAAGATTACGCGAAACGAAAAGGCTGGAATATGGATACCGCTGAGAAATGGTTAGGGCCTGTATTAAGTTATGATGCTTAAAATTTCAATGTTATGATTATAAAGAGACACCCCCCTACTTTTAAGTACTTTTAAATATAAATTATCGTCTTAACAAAGCAAACCAACGCCATACATTCAGAATACTCATTAATGAAGCAGCAACATAGGTAAATGCCGCGGCTTTAAGTATTTGATCAACCGCTTTTTCTTCATCTTCGCGGATATAGCCTTCTTTTAATATTGGCAAAGCTTTACCAAAACTGGCGTCCAACTCAACGGGTAAAGTCACTAAATGGATAATTGTCGAGCCTGCAATCGTTAAAAAGCCGGTTGCAAAGAAGATAAATCCAGCCGCTGGATTTCTAGTGAGTAATAATACAATGGGCATAACCATCATGATTATTGAGCCTACTTTTTCGAGCTTCATTGACACTTTAATTAAACGCGTTCTTAGTGCTAATTTAGCTTCTTTTTTATGATGCTGTATAGCATGACCCACTTCATGTGTAGCAACTGCGACAGCGGTTAAGGATTTATCGTGATAGTTTTTGGGTGATAATCTAACTGTCCTAGTTTCAGGATCGTAGTGATCATTTCCTTCATCTGTTTCTTCAACTTTTACCTCAGTCATCTCAAACCGTTTTAGCAGGTGTAACGCTAATTCACCACCAGTACCTTGTATGTGATCTTGAGGAGTAGCGTATTTTGCAAAGGTATTTTTAGCCCACCACTGAGGGAGGAAAACAATAATGACAACAACAAGTAGTAAAATTAAAACAGGCATGATCACATTTTATATTGTTTTAAAGTGTTCAATGCAAATAAAAAACCGTTCTGTTTAGCTCTTGTACTGAGCTTAGTCGAAGTTTGTCGAAAACACTCCCCTACTTTTGAATGGTTTTAACTGACTTTGGTAATTTCTAATTCGTTGTTTCAAGTTCTTTTTCGGAATTGTTATTTAATTCAGCTTTTAATTGATCTAAGGTTTTTTCTGCATCTTCAAGGTGCGATTCAATGACTTTAATTTCTTCTTGCTTACTGACCTTCTGTTTATCTATATCAGCATATTTTTGTCTTTTACTGACTTGTTGAGCTTCAATCTCTTGAATTTCTGCATTGTTTATATCTGCAATTGAAAAAATTGTCTTTTTCATCTTTTCAAATTTTTCGTTTAAACCATCAAGTTCTTTTTGGGCTTCAACAGACTCGGCACTTAAAACATTCAATTTTTCATTGTTAACGCTAATAGCGTCATTTCGATCTTTTATTTTCTTTTGTGTAGCTTCTAGTTGCATTGAACGTTCTTGATTTTTTGAATTTTCTTTTTCTTCTAAATCTTCAATACCTTTAACTTTTATTTCGATGTCATTTTCAATATCAGTCACTTCGGCTTCTAATGTCATTACCTGTTGTTTTAACTGCATCAAATCAGAGTTTTTTGTACTTAACTGTTTTTTTAGTTCATCGACTTCAATGATTTTATTATTTTTTAATGAATCAAACTGCTTCTCAATTTGTGGCGAATTTTCATACTCTTCTTGAATTAAAACATCTTTAGCATTTTCTTGTTCAAGTTCGGATAATTCATTTTTTAATGTTTGTTTTTTTGCTTCAATCTGATCAAGTTGTTGTTTTGTTTTATCTCTTTCAATAGTGTTTGTTTCTAATAATTTTTCACTATCTAATTGTTCTAACTCGTTTTCTTCTTGTTTTAATTGTAAGTGCTGTTCTAATTGATCAAGCCCTTGTTGTGATAGTTTTTGAGTTTCTTCTAAATGAGATAATTCTTGTTCTGAGAGTTCTTTCTCTTTTATAAGTCGATTAATATTCTGCTCTTTGAGCGCAATGTGTTTTTCTAATGTATCTGTAGAGTTCAAGCCCGTTTTTAATTGTTGGTATTCATTTGCTAATTTAGCATTATCAATAACGGACTCTTGTTCTACTGCTTCAATGTTATCTACAACTGACTTTGCTGATGTATCTTGTTGGTTTTTTGATTCAGCGTTATCTTCGAATTCAACAATATCAATAGTTTTCATTTCATCAGTATTGTTTGATAAAGGTTTTGAATCGATTGTATTTTCTTGTTTTTCCTCTGTTTCACTCTCAGAGTTTTCGATGTGAGTAAAATTAGCAGTATTTGCATCATTAACAGATTCAATTGTATTGTCTGCTTCAGTCGTTATTTGTTTATCGCTTTGTTCTTCAATAATCTCGCTTGGCTTATCCTGATTTACCTCAAATTTCCTAGATACTGCATTGCTTTTTAATACATAGTCTAAGTAGACACTATCAGACATTTTTGAAATAGAATCTTCAATTTGATCGAGTTTATTATTGAAATCAACAACATCAGTTTTAACAATCTTAAACTCTTCTAGTAATTCATCTCTTGTTTTAGGATTGTATTTACGCGTAGCATTTTCAAACAAGTCACTATAGCTATAGTGGGCTTGTACATGCACTTGTTCGAGTTCTTTAAACCATTCGAAAGCAGAGATACTACTTTTATTTTTTTTAAGCCACGTGTACAAATCACTTTCATCATAACTTGAAGGTTCAATTAAACCGTCAAGATTAATCGCATCCGCTATGAAAGGACCTTGGTCAATCCATGCTTCGTGCGCACTGCGCGCGTCACTTATGACCTTCAAAATCTCTTGTTTTTTCATGACTATCCTAAAATCTACTTATTTTTATTTGTTATTGCATCAAATTTGATATTTTATCTGTAGATATTACAACTAATAAGGCTTGTAACACAAAGCTATAAGATTAACGGTATTTGCTAGAAATGCTTATAATTTCTCTTTATACAATTGTTAAAAATCCTTTTGTATATTAAGCATATAAATTAATCAAAAACTTATAATGCAATCATTACGTTAAACGTCTAACATTGCAGCACTTTTCATTATCTAGCTGTTTTGTGTCAAATAAACCTCAACTAAATAAACAACAGCAACAAGCTGTTGAGCACATTGGTTCTCCTTTATTAGTACTTGCGGGTGCAGGAACTGGTAAAACACGTGTAATTACAGAAAAAATTGCTTGGTTAATACGCGAAGCAAAAATTGATGCAAAGAATATCGCTGCCATCACATTCACGAATAAAGCTGCACGCGAAATGAAACAAAGAGCATCCGATATTCTTAGTTCCGATGAAGCTAAAGGCCTAACTGTATCAACTTTTCATACCTTAGGACTGTCCATAATACGCAAGGAATTTAAACATTTAGGATATAAACCAGGATTTACTATCTTTGATGCACAAGACAGTAGCAACATTATTAAAGAGCTAACATTTACCGAAGTTGCTGAAGAAAACGATGATACAGATAATAAAGATGATGATATACGCTGGATTATCTCGCGCTGGAAAAACGATTTTGTATCGATTGATAAAGCTTTTGAAATTGCCACAAGCCCACATGAAGTTCGCGCAGCAAAACTTTATCGGAGCTATCAAAGACAGCTAAAAGCTTACAATGCGATCGATTTTGATGATCTCATCTTATTGCCTTTACAATTATTTCGACAAAATGCTGAAGTACTTAAGCAGTGGCAAAATAAATACCGTTTTTTATTGGTTGATGAATATCAAGATACTAATGTCTGCCAATACGAATTAGTAAAATTACTGACGGGTCTAAGAAAAGAACTTACCGTTGTGGGTGATGATGATCAATCTATTTATGCCTGGCGTGGTGCAAAACCAGAGAATATCGCGCAACTACAAACAGATTACCCTAATCTCACCGTGGTTAAGTTAGAACAAAATTATCGCTCAACCTCGCTGATACTAGAGAGTGCAAATGCACTTATCGCTAATAACGATCATTTATTTGATAAAAACCTTTGGAGTAATTTGGGCGAAGGCGAAAAAATACGAATTATTCCCTGTAAGAGTGCCGAACACGAAATCGAAACCGTTATTGGTGAGATTATGAAGTTTAATTTTCGTGATAAAGCCAATTATCAAGATATGGCTATTCTGTACCGTAGTAATCATCAAAGTCGCTTATTTGAACGTTATCTTCGTAGTAACAATATCGCTTATAAACTTAGTGGTGGGACTTCGTTTTTTGAACGTGCCGAAGTAAAAGATATCCTTGCTTACCTTCGTTTAATCGTAAATACCTCCGATGATGCCGCTTTTTTACGCGTCATAAATACCCCAAAACGATCTATTGGCGCGAGTACCCTAGAAAAACTAGGTAATTATGCTAATGAAAGGCAAATTAGTTTATTTGCTGCCAGCCAAGAAATGGGTTTTGCTCAAAGGGTTTCAGGCAAAGCAGTTGCACTCATAAACAGTTTCATTGCATGGCTAAATGACTTAATCGTTAGTAGCCATGAGTCTAAACCTCATGCCATCGTTGAACGAATCGTCACTGAAATAGCGTATGAAGATTGGTTAAAAAACATTTCATCTTCAGATAAACAAGCTGAATTTCGCATGGACAACGTTTATGAAATTATAGATTGGACAAGAAGATTATATGAGGATGGAGAAGGTAAAGAAGACTTAGCCGAAATCATCGCGCATATGTGTTTAATGGATTTACTGGAGCGTAATCAAGAAGAAGACGAAGAAAATGCCATTAGCCTAATGACGATGCATACTGCCAAAGGTTTGGAGTTTCCGTATGTTTTTCTTATAGGTGTTGAAGAAGAAATCCTCCCACATGCGAACAGTATGGAAGAAGATGGCTTAGAAGAGGAAAGGCGACTTGCTTATGTAGGTATTACCCGTGCCAAACAATATCTCACTATTACTTATGCCAATATGAGAAATAAATACGGTGAAAAAATTAGCTGTGAACCAAGTCGTTTTCTTGAAGAATTACCCGAAAAAAATTGTGAATGGGCTGATCGAGTTGTTGTGACTCCTGAACAGATGCAAGCGACAAGTCAATCTTATATCTCAAGCTTACAAGCCATGTTAGACGATTAAAAAAGACAGTTCTGTTGAGCCTGCCGAATATACCCCCCTACTTTTGGAGGTTTTCTCTTAATCGGTTTTAAGAACACGTTTCATTCTAAACTTTTGCGGATAAGGGAACACATCTTCGTAAATGCCATGAGTAATGTTTTCTTGTTTCTTTTTCCAATATTCTGCATCTAAGAGATCGGCATGATGCTTCATAAAGAATTTCTTAACTAAATCATTTCCTAACAAAAAGCGAGCAAACTCCTCGGGGAAGATATCGTTTTTACCGACGCTGTACCAAGGTTCTGCAGACATCAGTTCTTGGTTGTTTTTAGGGGGTGGAATTTTTCTGAAATTACAATCAGTCAGGTAGACTATTTCATCATAATCGTAAAAAACGACGCGTTCTAGACGTGTTACTCCAAAGTTCTTATAGAGCAAATCTCCCGGGAAGATATTCGCTGCTGATAATTCTTTGATAGCATTTCCAAAAGAAGTAATTAGGTATTCGATGGTTTCTATATCGTCTTTCTTTTC
>CALJIH010000019.1 GCA_937974135.1 uncultured Cocleimonas sp.
AGACGTAAGTTGAGAGCTGATCGCACGACAACTATGTTGCCTGCACTTAAACGTAATTTGCCTTTAACCGAACCGATGAATGAAGAACAAATACATCGTATCGATTCGGCATCAATGGATATTTTAGAAAATGTCGGTGTAGTGTTTCGTGATGAAATTGCTTTGGCGGATTGGAAAAAAGCAGGTGCAAACGTTGAAGGAGATTTAGTTAAATTTGATCGCGGTATGATTCGTGAGTTGATTAAAAGCATTCCATCAACGTTTACCTATCATGCGAGAAATCCTGATAATAATTTGCCATTTGGTAATGATCATTCGATGTTTGTACCCATGACAGGCGCGCCCTATATTCGAGATCTTGAGGACAAACGCAGATACCCAACTTTAGAAGACTTGGGAAACTTTCATAAATTAAGCCACATTTGTCCTGCTATTCATTCGTCTGCACACCATATTGTTGAACCCATGGATCACGTCGTCGCGCATCGTCATTTACGCATAACTTATTCATCCATGAAATATTCGGACAAAACGTTTATGGGGATGACAACTTCAGGCAAAAATGCTGAAGACGTGATGGAAATGTGTGCGATTCTGTTTGGTGAAGAATTTATGGAAACGCATCCTGTTACTACAGGTAACTGCAATGGTAATTCACCGTTGGTTTGGGATGAAACCATGCTCAGCGCTATGCGTGCGTTTTGTAAACGCAATCAACCTGTGCTTTGTTCGCCATTTGTATTGGGTGGCGCAAATACACCAGCTTCCACCGCAGCTGCAGTAGCTCAATTAAATGCAGAGGCCTTATCGGCATTGGCCTATACCCAAGTGGTTCGTAAAGGCTGTCCTGCAATTTACGGGCATTATTTATCTACCGTATCTATGAAATCAGGCTCACCCATGGCGGGTACGCCAGAAATTAGTTTAATGAATTTTATGATCGGCCAAATGGCGCGCCATTATGATGTGCCATGGAGAACATCGAATACACTTGGTGGCGCGAAAACCTTCGATGCTCAAGCGGGATATGAAAGTGCGACAACGATGATGGCAGTGTTAATGTCGGGTGCTAATTATATCTGGCATTCAGCGGGTTGGAACGAAGCAGGTATGCATTGTTCGATGGCAAAATTTATCGTTGATGCAGAACAATGTGCGATGGGTTATCGCATGATGCAAGGGATTAACTGGGATGATTTTGACGAGGCGATTTCTTCGGTTGCTGATATCGGTCCAGGTGGTCATTACTTAGGTCATCAACATACCCTTTCTAATTTCCAAGATGCCTTCTTTATGCCGAAATTATTCAACAATGATGCGATTGAACAATGGGTTGCGGAGGGTAGTCAGGAGATCACCGAACGTTCCTTGAAAGAAGCAAAAGCGATGTTAGGTGCTTACGAAGAGCCAAAACTCAAAGAGGATGTGAATGAGGAGTTATTGGACTTTATTGCACGACGCGAACGCGATATTCCGGCAGTTGATGCATTGAACACTGAACATTAAATAGCAAAACAGCTAAAAAGTAGGGGGGTGTCTTTTATATGAAATTAACAGCTAAAAAAGCTCTGGTAACAGGCGCTTCAGGCGGTATTGGACAAGCTATTGTTGCTAAATTACAAGAGCAAGGCGCGGTTGTTTGCGCAACGGATATCACTTTGAATGATTCGCCCGCGGATTTCAATATTGAGGGTGATTTAACCGATGACTCTTTTTGTGATTCACTTGTGAGTCAAGCTTCAAAGAAGATGGGAGGTTTAGATATATTAGTGAACAATGCAGGACTGATGCGTCGTGGCATCATTACTGATGCTAGCGATGAGGATTTTGCATTATCCATGGCAGTCAATGTCGAAGCGCCATTCAGGCTATGCCGTGCCGCAATCCCTGTTATGGAAAAAGCAGGCGGTGGCGCGATCGTGAATACTTCCTCGTGCTGGGGTATACATCCAGGTCCTGGACATCCCATTTATATAATGACAAAAGCAGCGATAGCTTCTTTAACACAATGTTTAGGGCGTGATCATGCGCATCAAAATATTCGTGTGAATGCGGTGTGTCCGAATGAAGTTGATACACCCATGTTGCGCACAGGTTTTGAAATTCGAGGACTTGATGCTGAATCTGGAATCGAAGAGTTAAATAAAAGTGTTCCTTTGGGTCGAATCGCATCCGCTGATGATATTGCGGATGTGGTGTTATTTCTGGCATCTGATGATTCGAGATATATGTGTGGATCTTTAGTGGAAGTCAGCGGAGGTAAAGCGGTCGCGTGAGTTCAGATAAAGAAAAATTTTTCGGAAAGGTCTGTTTGGTAACCGGAGCAAGTTCTGGAATTGGACTCGCCTGCGCACAATATTTATCCAAACTTGGTGCTACTGTTTTTACCGCTCAGAGAAGTCAAAGCGATCATCAGTTTAATTTTATTAATGCAGATTTTGAAAAATTAGATGTCCCTGAAAAAGTCATAGCAGAAGTGATTAATAAAGTAGGGCAACTCGATGTTTTGATAAACAATGCGGGTATTATGGAGGAAGGTTTAGCAGAAAATACATCGCTAGAGACTTGGGAGCAGACCTTAAAAATTAACCTAACTGCCCCGTTTTTGTTAATCAAATATGCACTGCCTTACTTACGTAAAACACAAGGTACTATCGTGAATATAGGCTCAATTGAAGGTTTAGGGTCGAATCCAAAACATGCGGCTTATTGCGCCTCGAAAGCAGGTTTACATGGATTAACTCGTGCCATCGCAGTCGATCATGGTAACGAGGGTATACGTTGTAATGCAGTCGCCCCAGGATGGATTGATACCCCATTAAATGTCGATTTTGTCGAATCTATGCCGGATCCCGAAGGCTTCAAAAAGGACATTGGTGGAATACATCCCATCGGACGAACAGGAAAACCAAAGGAGATTGCTGAACTTGTTGCTTGGTTGGCCAGTGATGCTGCATCTTTTATTACCGGACAAGTTATTACTGCTGACGGTGGCAGAATGGCGAAACTGAGTTTGCCTTAATTGTGTGTTACTTCATTGAATTAAAAATCAACACATGCAAGTAACTACTCAGCCTTATGATCCTGGTCCTGCGGCATGGAATTCAATCCTACCAGAGGCACGCTCGTATCCTCAATTAAAGACTAATATCACCGCCGATTGGGTAGTTATTGGAGCGGGTTTTGCAGGGCTATCAGCGGCTAAACGATTGCATGAACTACATCCCAATGATTCTATTATCGTTTTAGAAGCGCGACGTATTGCAGAAGGTCCTGCAGGCAGAAATTCAGGATTTATGATTGATTTGCCACATAATCTTACGGCAGAAGATTATGTTGGAGAACTCAATGCTGATGTAATCCAGACTCGAATGAATCGGCATGCGATAGACTTTGCAGAAGCTGCTTCAATAGAATATCAATTTACCCCAGAAGCATTTGTTAAAAGTGGCAAAATTAATGCAGCCGCGACTTCTAAAGGAACAAAGCATAATCACGATTATGCGCATCATTTAGATCATTTAAATGAACCTTATACATTGCTTGATGAAAAACACATGCGCGCAATTTGCGGTAGTGATTATTATCAAAGTGGTTTGTATACGGCGGGCACTGCGATAATTCAGCCGGCTTTATATGTGCGTGAACTAGCAGCAGGGATGGCTAAAAGTGGGGGGGTGTCTTTTTATGAAAATTCTGCTGTTACCGAATATAAAAAACAAGCTAAACACTGGCTTATCAATACCACAAAAGGCAGTGTGAGCGCGCCAAAGTTGATTTTAGCGGTAAACGGACACGTCGAGAGCTTTTCCCATTTCAAACGACGTTTAGTACACATTTATTTATACGCTTCTATGACCCGTCAACTGAGTAATAATGAACTTGAGTCATTAGGCGGTGAAGATAGTTGGGGGTTTACTCCAGCAGATGCAATGGGCACAACAGTGCGTAAAATTGCAGGAATCGGCGGGCATCGAATAGTGGTACGAAATCAAATCACCTACAACCCTTCTCGAATTGCCGATCAAACTAAACTCGCAAGGTTCGCACAAAAACATCAGCAGTCATTCATCGCGCGTTTTCCAATGCTAAATACAGTTAATTTTGAATACACCTGGGGAGGTGCCTTGTGTTTAAGCCGTAACAATGTACCAGCGTTTGGTGAATTGGATGAGGGTTTGTATTCGGCGTGTTGTCAAAATGGATTAGGCACTGTGCAAGGTACTCTTGCAGGAATTTTGGCTGCAGAACAAGCATCTGGAATTGATTCTGATTTTCTGCGACAAACATTGTCTTTGTCACAACCTAGCCGCTTACCACCAGAACCGTTTGCAACAATAGGGGCGAATGTTGTGACTAAATGGGGGGAGATCAAAGCCGGCAAAGAACTTTAACCAGTTTGAAACAAGCCAAAAGTAGGGGGGTGTCTTTTTAAATGATTTTATTGATTATTTACGATTCTTTTTCCAACGTTTTTTACGTTCTGCTTTAGTTGCTTGGCGTTCTTGTTCTTTCTTTTTAGCTTCGTTATCTGCTGTTTTAACTTCGAGTTCAAAATCAGTTGGGTTTTCTAAGGTGATGTTACCTAGCACCCCTAAGCGATATTCATTGATCAGAATCTTACACGCTTTGTCTAAATCAATTTGTCCGCCAGCACGCAAACAACCACGTTGTTTACCAATCGTTTCGATAAATTCAAGTTCAGTTTGTGGCGCTTTGTCTAATTCATAACGATCCATGATTAAATGAGGATAGTTTTTGATGAGAGTTTCAGCGAGGTAGAATGCGGCATCATCACTGTCAAAGGCAGTATCTTTAATGGCCCCTGTAATGGCTAGTCGATAGCCGCTGTGTTCGTTATTAATATTTCCCCATAAAAGTCCGGGGGTGTCGAATAACACGACATCATCGTTGATTTTTATTCTTTGTTGTTGTCGGGTGACGGCTGCTTCATTGCCTGTTTTGGCAACCGTTTTATCTTTTAGAATATTAATGATGGTGGATTTTCCGACATTGGGGATACCCACAATCATTGCATGAATCTCTTTGTCACGTGCATCACTGACAGAAATCATTTTGCGGCACAGTGCCGATATTTGTTTGATTTTATCTGGCTGATCTCGCGTAACGCACAAGGTTTTAATTCCTTTATCTCGTTCATAATAATCTTGCCATTTTTCTGTCATTAACGGATCTGCAAGGTCACTTTTATTGAATATTTTGAGTGCAGGTTTATTTTTGCGAATGGCAGCAATCATCGGATTCTCGCTAGAACCAGGAATGCGCGCATCTAAAACCTCTATGAGCATATCCATTTCTGGTAGCTTTTCACGTATCTCATTGCTGGCTTTGTGCATATGACCAGGAAACCATTGGATTTTCATTTTTATACTGTCTCAGGACGAAGTTTTAAGATTTAAACGTATATTTTTCAAAATCTTAGATATTTACATGCTAGGTTTGGAATGTCACTGTAAATTATTTTCTTTAAAAATAAAGACTACCATTTGTCGAGAGTTATGAACCTTTTTCTTCAGATATGGTATTTTTAAGTGATAATTATAATAAAAGTATCCGGCGAGAATACTATGCTTGACTCAGTTAAAGATGTACTTACAAAAGAAGTAGATGTAAAAGGCATTCTTACTCAAGAAGTTGACGTTAAAGGTATCCTAACAAAAGAAGTGAATGTTAAAGAATTTCTAGAAATGGAAATTGAATTAACCAAGCTCAAAGAACTGTTAGCGACCGAGATTAAACTTAAAGAGTTTTTAGTTCAAGAAATTGATCTTGGTAGTCTTTTGTCTAAAGATAAATCAAAAGATACAAAAAACCTTGATGATAAAGATGCGCTTGAGAACGAGTTGGATGCATCAGATAAAATGCAAGAATCAAATATGGTTGTTGTTGAACCCAAAAAACGTGACCTTCCTGCATTTGACTTTTCTTTAATTGAAACCTTACACGCAGAGCATAAAAGTATTCGTTTGATTTTTAATAAAATCATGTCATTTGCTATTGAAAAAGATTATGAAAAAGTAGCAGGTCAATTAGAAACTTTTAATTCAGAAATTCGCAAACATTACCAAAAAGCAGATGTTGAGCTTTATTCATATTTAAAAACTTACGTACAAATTAAATACCCTAAGCGCGAAAAGGCATTTACACAATTGAGTTTAGAAATGAAGAATCTCTCGATTGAGATTTACTACATTATTAGCCAAAGTCCCAATATTCCGTTTACAGAAAAAACCTATAACGGATTTATGAAAGAGTTTATGAGTGTGGGTAAATTGTTAAATGAGCGTATTTTGCGTGAAGAAAGCGTGTTATTTAAAATGTACCAACAAACGAATGCGGCTACAAATATTTCTTAAATATCGTTGCTATAAACGGAATCTTTGATCAAAATTTTCGAACCCTAACAGTTGGGTATTACTCTCATCTAACCCTTTGCTTAAAGCGATGCATTTGAATCTTTCACCCATCTCAGAGGGTAAGCTTAAGGTGCGCACCTGTTGTGCTAATTGATATTGATACTCTTTGATGTTTTCGTTTTTGCTTTCTAATTTTTTTAAAAAGTAATTTTCTAAACCCGTATTGGTTAAAAAATGTAGCTGCGATGTAAACCCAGCAACCTGCAATCCATTAGCATCGGCAGCTTCTGCAACAGCGGTGAAATCGACGTTTGCGGTGATGTCTTGGAGTCCGGGATAAAACAGGGGAGATTCATTAACCAAGTGTTGATAGTGGCAAATCAAAGTGCCTTTGTTACGCTCAGGTAGATAATATTCATCTTTGGTATAACCATAATCAATCAACAAGATGAGTCCTTTTTCAATGGATTCAGTGAGATTCTTCAACCATGCATTTATATTGGGATTGATTTCAGAAGTGTAGGGTTTCTCAGTATTTAGCTTAAGATCAAGGACTTGTTCTCTAAGTTTAGGTTTGGCTGGTTTTAATTGCTCAACTAACTTTTCATTTTCCCAAATGACGTGATGTTCATAAATATCATTCCCATTTTGGGTGAAAACATCTACTGGCATGGCATCTAACACTTCGTTGCCTAGCACAATACCCACGAAGTCTTGAGGCAGCGACGTAATCCACTCAACTTTATTGAATAGATGAGCTGCATTTTTTTGGATAGTATCCTGCTGACGTTTGATCAAATCAGGACTCAGATCAAGAATGTAATAGCTCTCTGGTAATTGCTGTTGCTGTTCTAGCTCAAGTAAAATGTCAGATGCCATTTTTCCTGATCCAGCACCTAACTCTAAAATACAACCATTACTTAACCCGCACCCAGAAGCCACTTTTTGCAGTATTTGTGCGCACTGATTAGCCACGCATTGGGAGAATAATGAGGAAATTTCAGGAGCAGTGATAAAATCACCGTGTTTCCCAATTTTATGACTGCCTGCTACGTAGTAACCTAATTTCGGTTGGTACAAAGCCATTTCCATATAGCGTCTGAAGCTAATTGATTGTGTCTCGGCGCTTTGTATTTCTTCGCGAATCACAGATACCAGCTTTTCGCTATGGGATAAGGCATCTGGCGAAGGTTCTGGTAAACTTTGTGTATGATTCATAGGAACGCGATTATATGCAAAAGTTAAACGGTAAAGTAGCTTTAGTCACTGGAGCTGCCAGAAGAATTGGCGCAACAACAGTGAGAATGTTGCATCAGCAAGGAGCAACGGTTGCTATCCATTATCGCAATTCTAAAAATGATGCTGAAAAACTCAGTCATGAACTCAATGTAATTCGAGCAGATTCGTGTTTTATTTTGCAAGCCGAGTTGGCAGATGTTGATAGTTTAGAGTCAATGGTCAATACAGTTATCAAGCAATCCGGTCGGTTAGATATCTTAATTAATAACGCATCTAGTTTTTTCCCAACAAAAGTTGGAGAGATAAGCGAAGATGATTGGGATAATTTATTCGCGAGTAATCTAAAAGCACCATTATTTTTATCTCAAGCTGCGGCGCCATATTTGGATAAAACTCAAGGTTGTATAGTGAATATGGTGGATATCCACGCTGAGCGTCCATTGGCGGAACATCCTGTCTATTGCGCCGCCAAAGCGGGTTTATTGATGTTGACAAAATCCTTAGCCAAAGAACTTGGCCCCAAGGTACGTGTTAATGGTGTTTCGCCAGGTGTTATTTTATGGCCTGAAGCCGATGGTGATAGTGCTGAAACCAATGCTGAGCATCAATCTTTATTAGCTATGACCAGTTTGAAACGTGAGGGCTCTCCAGATGATATTGCTAAAGCTATTTCATTTTTAGTAAGTGATGCACCTTATGTAACAGGTCATATTATTCCCGTTGATGGTGGAAGACTATTAAATCAATAATACGATTAAATCTGAATCCCAAATGCATTTGAAGTGGTCTAAAAGTAGGGGGGTGTCTTTTAAGATGGTCTCTTTAGGCTTTAATCATCATTTTGTAGTCTTTAACTGTTTTTGATTGAAAAAAATTCAAGATTAAACCGCACGTTTCAGTAATTCGTTCTTTTTGTTTAGGGAAGCTTAGTAGCTGAGCTTCTTTCCATGTTTCTAATGCTTCAAATAAGTCAGCTTTTGTAAACATGTAAATGGAAGCATCTTGTTGAATGTGTGCCAAGAACCAAGGTAGAGCTGCTGAAAAAATTTGGAATTGTTCTTCTTTTTTCGGCTCAGATTTTATTTTTAAAGCCAACCACTCAGCAACAGCAGTATCTGCCGTTGAAGGGCTAAAGACAAAGCAAATATTTTTCTCCAGATCGTTATTCATAATAACATCAATGTCACTCGTTTAAGTTTCAATCAAATTATAAACGTAACTGGCGAAAATTGACTAACAGCTTTAATTGCCTAAGATTTACTCGGTGAGAATTTTGATAATAATTAATGATTTAGCT
>CALJIH010000020.1 GCA_937974135.1 uncultured Cocleimonas sp.
TCATTTGTTCTCGAAAATATAGTTTACGTTAACGTTAACGTAATGTTAAGCTTAGAATTAAATTTATCAAAATATTACTGTTTTTAAAATCAAGAGATTTTAAAAATTTTATACGGGAGTAATTATTAAATGTCCTATGAAGCACCTTTAAAAGAGATGCAGTTTGTATTGAAAGAACTCGCAGATATAGGCTCTGTAACAAAGCATCAGGGTTTTGAAGATGCAACACCAGATATGGTTGAAGCTATATTAAGAGAAGCAGGAAAACTTGCTGCAACCGTTATTGCTCCTTTGAATAAAATTGGTGATCAACAAGGTTCACATTTATCCGAAGGTGTAGTGCAGAATCCAGATGGTTTTAAAGAGGCCTATCAGCAATTTGTCGAAAACGGTTGGCCAGGTTTGCACCAACCAACTGAGTTTGATGGCCAAGGCTTGCCGTTTCTATTACAGGCTGTTGTATCAGAAATGTGGAACGCATCTAATGTATCTTTCGCCTTGTGTCCGATGTTAACAGCAGGTGCGATTGAGTCTATTAATGCACACGGTTCAGATGTTATCAAAAAGACATATTTACCAAAAATGGTCAGTGGAGAATGGACTGGCACCATGAACCTAACCGAGCCACAAGCAGGTTCGGATCTTTCCGCGGTAAGAACTAAAGCGGAGAAAATAGACGATCATTATCTAATTAAAGGCTCAAAAATATTTATTACGTGGGGTGACCACGAAATGACCGATAATATTGCGCATCTTGTACTGGCGCGATTACCAGATGCACCTCCTGGAGTGAAAGGTATCTCTTTATTTTTAGTTCCTAAATATATTGTTAATGAAGATGGAAGTTTAGGCGAGCGTAACGATGTTAAGGCGGTGTCGCTGGAACATAAATTAGGTATCCATGCGAGTCCTACCTGTGTCATGAGTTTTGGTGATGAGACTGGTGCTATCGGTTATTTAGTCGGTGAGGAAAATAATGGCTTAGCCTGTATGTTTACGATGATGAACCATGCCCGTTTAGAGGTGGGTATGGAGGGCGTCGGTTTATCTGAAGGTGCATATCAATATGCCTTAGCTTATGCAAAAGGAAGAGTTCAAGGTTATAGCCCTGAAGTAGAAGGTCGAGTATCGATTATTCACCATGCAGATGTGCGCCGTATGTTAATGCAAATGAAAGCATTTTCAGAAGCGGGTCGTGCTTTAGCCTACGTTGGCGCAGCAGCACATGATCATGCTCACGCAGCTGAAAATGAAGACTATAGAAATAGCCAAAGTCGTCGTATGGATTTACTCACACCTGTTATAAAAGCTTGGTGCACAGAGATCGCTCAAGAAGTCACAACACTAGGTGTTCAAATTCACGGTGGTATGGGATTTATCGAAGAAACAGGTGCAGCACAGTATATGCGTGATGCAAGAATTATTACGATTTACGAAGGCACCACAGGTATTCAAGCCGCTGATTTAGTGGGTAGAAAAATACTACGCGATAAGGGTTTAGCAATGTCTGAATTAATCGATGAATTGAATCAATTTAACACAGCGCTAGCCGCAGAAACGGGTGATGAATTTGCCATCATGTCTAGACAATTTTCTGCATCATTAAAAGCATTAACAGATTCTACCCAATGGCTACTAGAAAAAGGGTCTGAAACACCTCATACTCCCGGAGCAATTTCGGTCAACTTTTTGATGATGGTAGGTACCACTTTGGGTGGATGGTTGCTAGCGAAAGGCGCTTTAGCAGCTCAAAAAGAAATTGAGGATGGTGCTACTGATGAGTTTTTCAAAAGTAAAATCATTACTGCTCGATTTTATGCGGAACATATTCTACCGCGGAGCCTAGCCTACGCATCTACAGTACAAAGTGGAGCAGCATCTACGATGGATCTCTCTGTTGAAAATTTCTAACAAATGAGCTGAGAAGAGAAAAACGCTACTATTATGTCTTCGGAATTAACGTCTAGAGTATCTTCTCCTTGTATTGATGTGTGCAAATTGAATAACAACAATATTTGTACAGGCTGTTATCGCACAATCGATGAAATTACACAGTGGCGCTCTTTAAACAGAAACAAACAAATTGAGATTATAGAAACAGCTAAGCAACGTAAACAGCTGCTGAATGAATGATGAGCGAGCATAATATTCAGCATAGTTTTCCCATGTCGGTTATCGACCAAATGGGTGAAGAGTGCTTGTTAGCTTCTAAACCTATACGAATTGTTTCATTGGTACCGTCACAAACAGAATTATTGTTTGATTTAGGTTTAACCGACGAAGTGGTTGGGATTACAAAATTTTGCACCGAACCACAGGACCACGTAAAACTTGTTAAAAAGATTGGTGGCACTAAAAAGTTTAATTTTGATGCGATTGATGCATTACAACCTGATCTCATTATTGGCAATAAAGAAGAAAATTACGAAGAAGGTATTAATCAGTTAAAGCAAAACTATCCTGTTTGGATGAGTGATATCGTGACACTCGAAGATGCTTTACAAATGATTCAACAAATAGGCGTTTTAGTCGGTGCTTATAGCAAGGCTAATAAAATGGTTGAAGCTATTCGTCAAAGTACCAAAGGTTTAGCAGAAACAGCAAGCAAAGGATTGGTAAAAACAGCAGCTTATTTTATCTGGAAGAAGCCCTATATGGTTGCTGGAAGCGATACATTTATTGATGAAATGATGAAACTTTGTGGGTTGAAAAATATTTATTCGAAACAAGATCGTTACCCAGAAATCGATATCGCAGATTTACAAGTGATTAAACCAGATGTGATTATGCTTTCTACCGAGCCTTATCCCTTTAAACAAATACATGTTGATGACTTTCAAGCATTACTCCCTGACTCTCAAGTCATCTTAGTCGATGCAATGTACTTTTCTTGGTATGGCAGT
>CALJIH010000021.1 GCA_937974135.1 uncultured Cocleimonas sp.
ACTGTGAATTTCTCCGGTATGCGAAGCTGGAAGCACTTCCAACGGTCCGTTTTCTAAAGTCACTTCATCTACCATCAATAAAGCAGTGATCAAATCGTCGTTAGAATGCGGCGTAAAAGGGAAATCTTGATGCCATTTCACAGCGGTTTTTCCGCCAGGTAATTTGGCATTTATTTTTGAATGGTGAAATTTTACATTTGGACCAATAAGGTCAGCGACACAATCTTTCATCTTACTTGAAGCCATAACATCGTAATAAATTTGCGACATCTCAATCGGTGCGTTGACACGTCTGAGTGTAGGGTTTTCAGGCGTATGTTCGGGATCCATATCAAAACGTGGGCGACCATCTATGGTTTCTCCGTAAGGTTCGCTGTGTTTGCGACTTTCCTCCACCCATTGATTAAAATCATCTTGCATTGCTTTCAATGCTGCTGCATCAACGACATTTTCGAACATCAAGTAACCATCAGACCAAAACTGTTTTATTTGTTTATCATTGAGTATTTGCACTGCCTTAATCCTCTGGATACTTTTGATCTTTTTGCTAATGGCACACCTAATAAAATTCTAGTTCATATTATTTTTTTGTTTAAATTTATTATCTTGGCATATCTAAGAAAGTTACGTGATTTACTTCTACAATTTATTCATTAGAGGTATACGTCTGATTTTATTTCTTTTTAAGGTCTTTTCTCCATGAATAAATCAGTGAATAGGACATAAAATGACCATTGAAACAATCGATACGCTGGTAGTAGGTGCAGGACAAGCTGGTGTTGCAATGAGTGAGCATCTCACTAAGCTTGATGTGCCTCACATTGTGTTAGAGCGAGATCGTATTGCTGAAAAATGGCGTACTGGTCGTTGGGATTCCTTAGTCATGAATGGTCCAGCTTGGCATGATCGTTTTCCTAATCTAGATTTCGATGGTGATCCTGATGAATTCCCTAATAAAGACCAAGTTGCAGATTATTTTGAAAGCTATGCTAAGAAATTCAATGCACCCATTCGTACAGGCGTAGAAGTACATAATGTAGAACGTAATAATGACCGACCAGGTTTTACCGTCGAAACTTCAAAAGGCGTGATTGAAGCCCAGCGAGTTATTGCCGCAACAGGGCCCTTTCAAGAAGGAGTTATTCCGCCAATTGCGCCAAACAGTCATTCAAGAAAACAAATGCATTCAGCTGAATATTATAATCCTGAGCAATTGCCAGAAGGTGCCGTTATGGTAATTGGCGCTGGTTCCTCTGGCGTGCAAATCGCAGATGAATTACAACGCAGTGGAAGAAAAGTATATCTATCGATTGGATCACACAATCGTCCGCCTCGATCTTATCGTGGTCGTGATTTTGTCTGGTGGTTAGGTGTTCTCGGCTTATGGGATTTAGAAGCCACGCAGCCAGGTACTGAACATGTCACCATTGCAGTTAGTGGTGCATATGGTGGCCATTCCATTGATTTTCGCAAACTAGCGCAGAAAGGCATGACACTGCTTGGATTAACTAAAGCGTTCGATAATCACAAAGTCACTTTCGAATCAGATCTTGCAGAAAATATTGCGTTTGGTGACAACAACTATACAGAATTATTAGATGCCGCCGATGCTTATATCGAAAGAAATAAACTCGATTTACCTGAAGAGCCTGAAGCACGAAAAGTTCTACCTGACCCTGATTGTTTAACTAATCCAGTCCTTGAGCTTGATCTCGACAAGGCGGGTGTAACTTCGATTATTTGGGCAACGGGTTATAAGGTTGATTTTAGTTGGTTAAATGTGAATGCCTTTGACGATAAAAATCAGCCCCGTCATCAACGCGGTGTTTCGATTGAACCAGGGGTGTATTTTTTAGGGTTGCCCTGGCTTTCACGCAGAGGTTCTAGTTTCATCTGGGGAGTGTGGCACGATGCAAAACATATCGCGGACCATATCGCGATTCAACGGAGCTATTTAGATTATCATTATGATGCAACGCAACGTAAGACATAAGATGTTCAAATCTAAAATCAATACTGTAGGAGTTCACTGATGCCGACACATACTCGCATTCGAATGTTTAATACTAAAGATACCTATCCCAACCAATCGCTGGATAATGATCTTTGTCAGGCTGTTCGTGCTGGTAACACCGTTTATGTTAGAGGCCAAGTGGGCACTGATTTCGATGGTAATTTAATTGGTTTAGGTGATCCCACCGCACAAGCTGAGCAGGCGATGAAGAACATCAAACAGTTACTAGAGGAAGCGGGTTCTGATATGAGTCATATTGTGAAAACTACGACTTATATTACGGATCCACGTTTTCGTGAAGCGGTCTATCAAGTCACTGGTAAATGGATGAAAGGCGTGTTTCCAATTTCTACAGGGTTAGTTGTGCAGGCACTTGGCCAAGCAGAGTGGTTAGTTGAAATCGACGTTATTGCTGTTATCCCTGATGATCAGGCTTAGGAGTTAAACCATGACTTTTTCAGTTGCAGCATTTTGTCCTAATTCAGGAATGTTCGGTACTATTGTTACGTCATCCAGTATTTGCGTAGCGAGCCGTTGTGCGTTTGGCCGAGCAGGTGTGGGCGCCGCTTCATCACAGAATATTACAGACCCTCGTTTAGGGAATCGTTTGCTCGATTTATGCGAAGAAGGCAAATCGGCAGAGGCCTCTTTAGCACAAGTGGTCAAGGAGACAGCAAATATAGATTGGCGACAATTAGGGATTATCGATAAACAAGGAAACACTGCCTGCTATAGTGGCGAGAAAACTTTAGGTGTTCATAATATGGCACAAGGTAACAACTGTCTTGCTATGGGAAATCTGCTGGATAACGCAGATATTCCAGCGGCACTGATAACATCTTTTGAAAATAGCAGCGGTCATTTAACAGAACGTTTATTGATGGCATTAGAAGCTGGCGTTGCAGCTGGTGGTGAAGCTGGACCGATTCATTCTGTGGGTGTAAAAGTCTATTCAGAATACGAATGGCCCATTGTTGATTTAAGAGTAGATTGGGATCCAATCCCAGATAATGCTATCCCTCAGCTAAGAAAAATATGGGAAGAATACGAACCACAATTACAGCCATATATTACGCGTGCAATAAACCCTGAAGAATCCGAATCTTACGGTGTGCCTGGTGATGAGTAAGCAAAAAGCAAAGACACGTCACTTAATCGAAACACTGATTGCTTTCGATTCGACAAGCTATCGATCAAATCTCGATTTAATATACTTTATTCGAGATTACTTAGCAGAATACGACATCGACTCAGCACTCGTATTTAATCACGAAAAAACTAAAGCAAATCTGTACGCCACTATTGGACCTCAAGATAAACCCGGAGTTATGCTCTCAGGACATACCGATGTAGTCCCTGTTAAAGGACAGAATTGGAGTTCAGATCCTTTTATCGTAGAAGAAAAAGACGATGCTTTATTTGGTCGTGGAACGGCTGATATGAAAAGCTTTATTGCGATTGCATTAGCTTATGTACCGCAAATGCTTGAAGCCAAGCTCACGACTCCTGTGCATCTAGCATTTTCCTACGATGAAGAAATTGGCTGTGTTGGCGTTCGTCGTTTACTGGATATGATGCAAGATATGCCCATCAAACCAGCGATGTGTATCGTGGGTGAGCCAACCAGCATGCAAGTGGTGAATGCCCACAAAGGCAAGTTAGCACAGTTAGTACGAGTGACAGGTTTAGAAGCCCATTCTAGCTTACCCCATATTGGCGTTAATGCGGTTGATTATGCTGCAGAGCTAATTGTATTTATTCGTAAATTAGCCAAAGAATTGGAACAAACCGGCCCTTATGAAGAGGGCTTTGAAGTCACTCATACCACTATTCATACAGGCATAATAACAGGCGGTGTTGCTTTAAATATCGTACCTAATCTCTGTGAGTTAAAGTTTGAAATCCGCAACATTCCAAAACAAGACCCAGAGCCTTTATTAGAACGAATAATCGAATACGCTAAAATCAAACTCGAACCTGAAATGAAAGTTATCGATGAAAATTGTGGCTTTGAATTTGAACATTCATCAGGTTATCCCGGAATGTTTACCGCGCCCAATGAAGAAGTAGTGAATTTCGTAAAAACCCTAACTGTTGTTGATGGAATTAAGAAAGTAAGCTTTGGTACGGAAGGAGGTTTGTTTACTCAACAACTTGGTATTCCTACCGTGATATGTGGACCGGGTAATATTGAACAAGCCCACAAACCCGATGAGTTTATTCAGCTAGATCAAATTGAGCAGATGGAACACTTTATGCTTCGACTGATAAAAGCGCTCAGCTAACAGGAGACTGAAATGCAAACGGAAATCGATCAACAAACAGTTGAACAATTCCAAACTGACGGTGTAACCGTCTTACGCGGTCTTTTTTCTGATTGGGTAGAAGTGCTTCGAGAAGGTGTTGCTACTAATATGGCTGAGCCAAATCCTAATGCGAGGTTTTACAAAGATGAAGACGGTGGGGGGCTATTTTTTGCTGATTACTGTAGTTGGCAACGAATCCCACAATATCGAGATTTTATCTTCAAATCTTCTGCTTCAGAAATAGCCGCCAAACTAATGAATAGTGACAAAGTTCAACTATTTCATGAGCATATCTTGGTTAAAGAACCAAAAACTGGGGTCGCAACACCGTGGCATCATGACATGCCATACTATTGTGTCGATGGGCCAAAAACAGTCAGTTTATGGATTCCTTTGGATGAAATACCAAGGGAGCGATCTTTAGAATTTGTAGCTGGTTCACATCTCTGGGGAAAGTCTTTTCGACCTCAACGTTTCAATGGTCAGCCACTAAATGAAGCAGACGATCTTGAGGATATTCCAAACATCGAAGACAATAGAGATGACTACAATATAGTCGGCTGGGAGTTAACACCTGGGGATGCCGTTGCTTTTGATTATCGAACCCTTCATGGTGCGCCACCAAATAATAGTACTAACGCACAAAGACGAGCCTTTTCCTTAAGACTAGTAGGTGATGACATTCGCTTTGCGCGCAGAGAAAATATTGTGACATCTCCACCTTTTGAAAACATACAGCTACAGCATGGAGATCCTTTAGAAGCTGATGAGTTTCCACTGTTGTATCAGCGAAACTACGTCTTTAATGAGTAAAAGACACTCCCCTACTTTTGGGCAGTTTCTAAATCCTTTTAGTGAGGCTTTGTGTCAATATTATGCAACTTTCATGGTCGCGCTGACAGGAAACATCGTTGATATTCGACGCGTAGTTTCATCTAAATCATACTGTCGTTTTAGAACGATTTGATCTTTGATCACATCAGCTAATGAGATTGAATCCAAATAAGTTTCAAACTGTTCGCTAAAATCATTCCATAAATCGTTTGCTGTGCAATTCTGACTATCGTTAAAATTTAAGTTCCTTTTCAAACTTGCTTTTTCCGCTGACTCTTCGATAGCTAAAATAATTTTTGCAATACTAATGCGATCAGGCGACTTTGCTAATCGATATCCACCACCAGGACCACGAACACCCTCTACTAGACCTGAACTCCTAAGCAAGGAAAATAATTGTTCGAGATATGATAATGATATGCTATGTGAATCAGAAATTTCGGCTAACGTTACTGCTTTGTCGTTGTAATTTATAGTCAATTTCATCATGGCTTTAATAGCATACTGTCCTTTTTTTGATAATTTCATTTTATATACTCGCTATGATTTAACTTATACCTTATATTTTAAAGGATCATATGTAAAAAATATGTTAAACATATACAAAAGTTGTACATTATTTTAGATATATGTATAAATCACTTGAGAACGAGTACTTTTTGAATGCTTAGAAGACACCCCCCCTACTTTTAAGCACCTACTCTTTTAACTGTTTTCATTTGCTGCTTGGGCAAAAATTGAAATGTATAAATCTCAGATACAATAAAGCCCGAACATGATCGGGCTTTATTGTTTGTGCTTTTCTTAAATCAATGTGGAATTAGAACTTACCCACCAGATTCACGAACCAACCTTCAGCTGTACCATTGTTGCTTCTTAAGTCATCATCAAAATCTGTAAAGTTATAACCAATACCGATCTTTAGGTTTTTACCAATGTGACGGTCTACTGCGATCATTGCACCGTGTTGTGTATCTTGCGATTCTTCTGAGTTTAACCAGTGGTATTGCGCCATGGCATCCCAGTTTTTAGTCATATGATATCTTACTCGTGCAGCAGCTAACGTAGCATCGTTTTTAGACCAATCACCCGCATTTCGATCAGTGCGTAGTTCACCTTTTTTATGTGCTATTTTACCACCAATTTCCCAGCGTTGATTTAATTGGTAACTTGCTTCTACACTTGCCACCAATGATTTCTCATCAACATTACTGCTTTGTGAAAGCGGTTGAAGATCATATAAATAGGTTAATCTACCCAATACATTCAAACGATCATGGTTGATAGGTCGATAAGCAAAACCTAACGCTGCTTCAGTAAACTGAGCATCATTAGTATTGCCACGTTTATCCTTAGTTTCTGAGTAGTTGAATTTACCTTGTAAACGTAGTGACGGGTTCAAACGGTAGTTTGCACGATTAGTTGTCACCCATTGCTCAGTATGTTCCTCAGCACCTTTGTCACGACGGTATTCTAAACGCGTGCTCGCATCCGTACCGTCTTCTTTGTAGTTTAAGCCTACTGAGAATGCATCACGATCAACTAAACCTGATGCTTCTTTATCCAATCTTGCGCTTTGTACCGATACATTAGCGATCACTTGTTTGCTGATTTGGTAATCAAGTCCAAAGGTACGACCCACGCCTGTTTGAGTATTTTCATGTGTAAACTGATGCTCTGAATACACTTTTAATTGGTCATTAATTGTTTTGCGCTGACCGACTGTTATTGCTTGCTTATTATTATCCGTACGATCCGTAGAATGGGTGAGATTCGTGTATAGGCTATAAGTATCACTCATACGATAATTAGCACCAAGCGTTGCGCTATCTCCACGATCACCGCTACTCACTTCTGCATTTAAATCGAGCTTATTATTAACCTTTGCTTTGACACCTAAAGTAAATAAGTCATTATCTTCATAAGCACCTTTTTTATCGATAGTAGTTTGTGCAATAGCGTATAAATTCACATCTTTATTCAGATCATAGCCGACTTTGAATGCACCTAAGGTGCCTTCACCATCGGTCGAATTAGCAGTGCCAGCAGTAGCACTAAGGTCTTCTTCTTTAACGTGGCGTATTTCACCGCTTAGTGTGACTTTATCGCTAACTTTAACATCCGCCTGGATACTCGCAGCAGTCTCTTGAAGAAGGATTTCCTTTTCTAATTGAGTAATTCTTGCAGCTAGACTTAATTTATCATTAACCTTTACGATAGCTTCTGCACCCATGTCTCTGGTTTTAAATCCAGTATCAAGGCTTGAAGTAGAGAAACCTTTATCACGCTCTTTAAACCATGCACCAATAGAACCACTGAGTGAGGTAATATCAGACAGATCAACACGGGCTTCAACGCTATACGCTGAACCTTTAATGGATGAATCGTCATCATTACTATTGAATGGATCAAAGTTTAAACCACCATCATTAGAGATAAAGCTCCCTTGTGTCTGGCTTGATTCAGTCTCTGCATATTCGGCTTTAATGTAAGTACCGATGTTCTTTCTGAAAGTAACATCGAGTCCTTTTAGTTGATAGTCATCATCCAATCTGTCTTCGTGCGCATAAGTACCACCGACAGCAAAATGATCATTTAACCAAACTTTACCGCGAGCACCATAGCTGGCTTTATCGCTATCAAAATCGTTGGGCACATATTCATAATCCACCAGTAA
>CALJIH010000022.1 GCA_937974135.1 uncultured Cocleimonas sp.
TTGCTTGATGAGCCAACCAATAACCTTGATATCAATACCATCCGCTGGTTAGAAAAGCTCTTAAATAATCGCAAAAGTACCATGGTTATCATCTCGCATGACCGTCATTTCTTGAACAGCGTTTGTACCAATATGGCTGACTTGGATTACGGTGAGTTACGCTTATTCCCTGGTAATTATGATGAATATATGATGGCAGCGACGCAAGCTCGCGAAAGATTGCTATCTGAAAATGCCAAGAAAAAAGCACAAATAGCTGAGTTGAATCAGTTTGTCAGTCGATTCTCGGCAAATGCGTCAAAAGCACGTCAAGCAACATCGCGCCAAAAGCAAGCTGATAAACTCAAAGATGCTATGGCAGTGGTTAAGCCTTCAAGCCGTGTTAATCCTTATATTGTTTTTGAGCAAGAAAAGAAATTATTCAAAAATATCCTAGAGGTTAAAGGTCTTAGTAAAAGCTATGATGAGGCATTATTTCGCGATGTTGATTTAATGGTAGAAGTTGGCGAGCGAATCGCAATTATCGGACCAAACGGCATTGGTAAAACAACATTATTGCGTTCGCTAGAAGGTGCGATCAAACCAGATAGTGGTATGGTCAAATGGTCAGAGAACGCATCACTTGGCGTTTACGCGCAAGACCATGCTTATGAATTTGAGAATGGTGAGTCATTGTATGATTGGATGAATCAATGGCGTAAAGAGGATGATGATGAACAATCAGTACGGTCGGTTTTGGGTCGCCTACTTTTCTCTAAAGCACAAAGTGAAAAATCGGTAAAGGTTATTTCGGGCGGCGAGCAAGGTCGAATGATTTTTGGTAAGTTAATGATGTGCAAAAATAATGTTTTGCTGATGGATGAGCCTACTAATCATTTGGATATGGAGTCGATTGAATCCTTGAACTTGGCTTTAGAAAACTATCCTGGAACCTTGGTTTTTGTCAGTCATGACCGTGAATTCGTTAACTCTTTGGCGACTCGTATTATTGAAATGACACCGACAGGTATAAACCAATACTCAGGTACTTACGATGAGTATTTAGCAAGTCAAAACGTTGAAGCGTAAAATCCAGTGATTGGCATAATGGCGGCAATGCATGATGAGTTAAAACGCATTGTTTCCTTGCTTACAGATGTCAATGAAGAAACCGTGGGCCATAAAACGGTTTATGTCGGCAAACTAAATCAAAAAGCTGTTGTATTGGTTTTTTCTGGTTGGGGCAAGGTCGCCTCCGCCTCCACCGCTACAATGCTGATTGAACGTTATCAAATTTCAAAACTCATCTTTACAGGAGTCGCCGGAGCAATCGCATCGCAGTTAGAGATTGGTGATATCGTGATAGGAAAGAGTTTCGTCCAGCATGATATGGATTGTGCAGAGATGTTGGGGATTCAGAAATTCGAAATTCCATTGCTTTCACTTACAGAAATAACAGCCACTAAGGAAGAATGTGAGCTAGCCGTCAGAGCGGCTGAAAATTACCTCAAACAAGATTTAAAACAATTCGTTAATAAGCATGAATTAATAAATTTAGGGGTAAAAGAACCAAAAATCTATACAGGATTGATAGCTACTGGCGATCAATTTATTCACTTAGAAGAGCAGCAAAAATCACTTTTATCTGCCTTTCCTGACTTATTAACGGTTGAGATGGAAGGTGCAGCGGTTGCACAAGTGGCTTATGAGTATTCTCTGCCGTTTAGTGTAATTCGCATCATTTCAGATAAGGCAAATCAGGACTCAAAAGTGGATTTTCCGCGTTTTACAAAACACGTTGCCTCTCACTTTACAGCAGGAATTATTAACCAATTAGTTTAGCTTCTAGTCTTTAAAGCTTATAAAAGTAGGGGGGTGTCTTTTTAGGTTTTATATTTTGATCTAACTGTGTGCTGCAGTATTTATAACGCCAATTGAAATAAAATACAGCAAGATTACTCCGAAGATAATTCTATAAATGCCAAAACCAACGAAGGTAAACTTCTCAAGAAAACGGATAAATAGTTTCATCGTAAGATAAGCGACGACAAATGAGACAACAAAACCTACAATCAGCGGCATCAAATTTTCGCCAGAAAATTCTTTATAGTGCTTAAGTAAATCCAAGCCACTTGCTGCAGCAAGCACCGGTAGTGCTAATAAAAATGAAAATTCTGCGCTAGCTTTGCGACTTAAACCTACGATTAAAGCACCAACTATGGTCGATCCTGCACGGCTTGTACCGGGGATTAAAGCAAAAATTTGAGCAATTCCAATCCAAGCCGCTTGCTTATAGCTAATATCTTCGACTTCTAAGGTATGTGGTGTCGCATTTTTTTGAAAGTATTCAATAACAAGGAATACGATTCCACCGATAATAAACATGACTGCAACCACTTGAACCGAAAATAAGGCTTTAATTTGATCGCTGAATAACAAGCCAATTGCAGCAATGGGTACGAAAGCAATAGCAATTTTCATCCACAAGTCAAAATGCTTAAGTGAAAACTTATCTTTGTAATTGGCAATTACCGCAAGAATCGCGGAAAGCTGAATGATAACGTGGAATGCATTTGTGGCTTTGTCTTTTTCTAAACCCATCGCATCACCAGCGATAATTAAATGACCCGTTGATGAAATGGGTAAAAACTCGGTAATGCCCTCGATGATACCGAGGATAACGGCATGAATGACGTCCATTTAGAATCTCAAGCTTAAGAATAAAATGTGGGATTGTACACGAAACCAATTATGGTTTCGTGTCGCAATGAACTATTGCCAGATTATACTAAAGTTGGTGAAGCTACTAACAGCGCTTTACCTTCTGCGGTATCGGTATATTTCTCAAAATTATCAACGAAAAGTTTTGCTAGGTTTTGTGCTTTTTCTGTCCATTGATCAGAGTCACTATAGGTATTTCGAGGATCAAGAATTGCAGTCTCAACATTGGGTAACTCTAAAGGTACTCTTAGATCAAAATGAGGTACTTGCTTTGTTTCTTGCTCTTCAATAGACCCATCTAATATTGCATCGATAATAGCACGCGTATCTTTTATTGAAATACGTTTGCCTGTGCCGTTCCAACCAGTATTTACTAAGTAAGCCTTTGCCCCTGATTCTTCCATTCTCTTGACTAAAGTTGCCGCATATTTACTGGGATGCAAGGATAAAAATGCTGCACCAAAACAGGCTGAAAAAGCCGGTGTTGGTTCCGTAATACCGCGCTCTGTTCCCGCAAGTTTTGCGGTAAAACCAGAGAGGAAATGGTATTGCGTTTGTTCAGGTGTCAAAATTGAAACGGGAGGTAAAACCCCAAATGCATCCGCTGACAAGAAAATCACTTTAGTCGCAGGTCCACCTTTTGAAACCGGAGATACAATGTTTTCAATATGGTGAATGGGATAAGACACACGTGTGTTTTCAGTTTTTGAGTTATCATCAAAGTCAATGCTACCATCATCACGAACGGTTACATTTTCTAATAGTGCATCACGGCGAATCGCTTGGTAAATTTCTGGCTCATGATCTGGGTTTAAACTAATTGTTTTTGCATAACACCCACCTTCAAAATTGAAGATTCCATCATCATCCCAGCCATGCTCATCATCACCAATTAATGCACGATCTGCATCCGTTGATAACGTTGTTTTACCCGTACCTGATAGGCCAAAGAAAACTGCAGTATCACCATCTTTACCTACATTAGCAGAACAATGCATTGAAGCAATGCCTTTCAGTGGAAGCAGGTAGTTCATGATAGAGAACAAACCTTTTTTCATTTCACCACCATACCAAGTGCCACCGATTAGCTGGACTTTTTTGGTTAGATTAAAGGCAACGAAATTCTCTGAATTTAAACCTTGTTCTTCCCATTGCGGGTTTGTCACGCTAGCACCGTTCATTACTACAAAGTCAGGCTCAAACGTTTTAAGTTCTTCATCTGTCGGACGAATAAACATATTTTTAACAAAGTGAGCTTGCCAAGCAACCATGCAAATAAACCTTACACTTAATCGCGTACTCTCATTAGCTCCACAGTATGCATCAACAACAAATACTCGCTCGCCTGATAAACCCTCAGTCACAAGTCCTTCAAAATGATCCCAAAGCTCAGGTGTAATCGGATGATTATCGTTTTTACCTTGATCTGACCACCAGAAATTATCTCTAGTAGTCTCATCTCGAACGATGTATTTATCTTTGGGAGAACGACCAGTGAAGATGCCTGTATCAACAGCGACAGATCCCGTATCAGTCACTACACCTCTTTCATAACCTTCAAGGTCTTCGCGCGTTTCTTCGTTAAACAAAAGATCGTATGAGGGGTTATAAACTATTTCAGGGGTGTTTTTGATACCGTAAATACTTAAGTCAATGGCTTTCATTGTTAAATAGGTCTCTTATGTTTAATTAGTCATTTTATGGACTAATTGAATAGTATTGGCGCGGAGTTTATGCCTATTACAGGGGCTGTCAACCAACATTAAATCCTTAAAGAATGATTATAGTAAAAAAACGATAAGTTATATTAAAAGACTGATGAAATACCCTGAGTAGATGCGTTCCCTGCTGGAATCGAACCAGCAACTAAGACTTAGGAGGTCCTTGTTATATCCATTTAACTAAGGGAACATTGTTGGGATCTTCTTATATTTTATAAGAACTAAAGAGTAATATCATGCAAAAGTAGGGGGGTGTCTTTTTTTAAATAGATTATTCATCAATGAGGTTTTTTAGTTCATATAACGCTTCTAACGCTTGTTTTGGGCTCATTTCATCGGGATCTATTTCTAATACAGCCTGTTTTATCTCTATAGCTTTTTCATCGACATGAATTTCTTCTTCGGCAAAACCTAAATTAAGAGATAGTGTTTGGCCTTGTTGCGCCGCTTCTCGGGCATCTTGTTCGAGCTGATGTAACTTTTTTCGTGCTTGAGATATTACATTTTTTGGTACCCCAGCAAGTTGCGCAACTTGCAAACCATAGCTTTGATTTGCAGGACCTTCTTTAACGCTATGTAAAAACACAATTCTATCGCCGTGTTCTACTGCATTGATATGCACATTAGCTATGGTTGCGATCTTCTCTGGAAGTGATGTGAGCTCAAAATAATGAGTTGCGAAAAGGGTAAATGCTTGTTTTTGTTTAGCGAGGTATTCTGCAAAAGCCCAAGCTAAAGATAAACCATCAAAGGTACTGGTACCTCGTCCTATTTCATCCATAAGTACTAACGAATTTTCAGTGGCATTATTTAAAATATTAGCGGCTTCGGTCATTTCTACCATAAAAGTTGATCGACCCGTACTGAGATCATCATGAGCACCAATACGCGTAAATATCCGATCAATTGGTCCGATAATTGCTGCTTCTGCGGGTACAAAACAACCGATATGAGCCATTAAAACAATTAGGGTAATTTGGCGCATATAGGTTGATTTTCCGCCCATATTTGGACCTGTAATCATTAGCATGCGTCTTTTGGAATCCATTCGTAAGTCATTTGGAACGAACGGATCATCTAAGGTTCTCTCTACAACAGGATGCCGTCCTGCTGTTATTTGGATTCCTGTTTCTTTGTCTAATTCTGGGCGAGCATAGTTGTTAGTAACGGCGCGCTCGGCAAAGTTACTTAAAACATCAACTTCGGCTATATTCTGTGCAGTTTCTCGTAAACTTAGGGTGTATTCTCCTAAGTCTTGCAATAAGGTTTCATATAGTGCTTTTTCTCGTGACAATGATCTTTCTCTTGCTGAAAGAACCTTATCTTCGAATTCTTTAAGTTCTGGAAGGATAAAGCGCTCAGCCATTTTTAACGTTTGGCGGCGAATATATTCTGCCGGAACTTCAGAACTTTGCGTTCTTGGTATTTCAATATAAAAACCATGTACACGATTGTAGGCAACTTTAAGGCTAGCGATGCCAGTACGTTCTTTTTCGCGCGTTTCTAAATCAAGCAAATACTGATCTGAATTTTTGCTTAAATTGCGAAGGTCATCTAAATCAGCATCATAACCTTCCGCAATTACACCACCATCACGGATTAGTACTGGCGGATTTTCGATGATCGCTTTCTCTAACAATGAGACTAATTCAGTGTGTGGGTTAATGCGATTTTTGAGATTATCGATTAAGGGATTATCAATCTGCTCTAAAATTTCGTGTAAGTCAGGAATAATTTTTAATGAATCTCGCAAAGTCGATAAATCTCGTGGACGAGCAGTGGCTAAAGCTATGCGAGATATAATGCGTTCAATATCACCTATATGCCTTAATAGATTATGCAGGGATTCGTAATGATACTGTGCTATGAAGCTTTCTACAGCTTGGTGGCGATGGCGTAAAACCGTTTGATCTCGCAACGGCTTATTCAGCCAGCGACTTAACAAACGTCCGCCCATACTTGTGGCTGTATTATCTAATACTGAAATCAGGGTGTTTTTGTGATCACCCATTAGGCTGTTTTCAAGTTCAAGGTTGCGGCGACTAGCTGCATCAAGAATTATCCCGTCATCACTGCTTTCAACTTGCAAGCTATTGATATGTGGCAATGCAGTTCTTTGGGTTTCATTTACATATTGCAGTAATGCACCTGCTGCAATAATTGCAATTGGCATATCATCACAGCCAAAACCACTCAGATCTTTTGTGCCAAGTTGCTTTTGTAATAATTGACGTGAATGGTCTTCATCAAAATGCCATGGGGCGCGTTTTGTGATTGGATAATTATCAGAAAGTCTTAATTCTGAAGCATTCGCAATGTTAGAGTCTTCATCGATTAAAATTTCTGCAGGTTGCAAGCGTTCTATTTCATTAAACAATGATTGTTGATCATTGACTTGTTGGACCACAAAGCGACCATTACTAAGATCTATACATGCTATACCGTAATTATTTTTGTTTGATTTTGTAGTTTGAGGGCTAGACTCTTCAGAAATCGCTAACAATAAGTTGTCACGTCGTTCTTCTAAAAGAAAATCATCGGTAACTGTACCAGGTGTTAAAATTCTTACGACTTTTCTCTCTACGGGGCCTTTTGAGGTAGCTGGATCACCAATTTGTTCGCAAATACCTACTGATATACCTTGCTTTAATAAGCGTGATAAATATTGCTCAGCAGCGTGGTAAGGAACACCTGCCATCGGTATTGGTTCGCCGTCTGATTTGCCACGTGCTGTGAGTGTGATATTTAAAATTTCGGCAGCACGTTTGGCATCATCAAAAAATAACTCGTAGAAATCACCCATACGATAAAACAATAATAACTCTGGGTTTTCTGATTTGATGCGAAGATATTGCTGCATCATTGGTGTATGTTTTTGCGTGACTTTAGGGGGTGTTTTTGTGGGGGGTTGTGACATAGGAGTAATTTAACAAATCGAGGGCTAAGTCACCAGTGTGATATCAATTGATTTGAACCTAATGTAGTGGTTTTTGACTAACTATTGATAGTATGAATAAGCAGTAAGCTTATGTTATTATTCACATAATGATCGGGCTTGATCAAAACATAGCTAGTGTTTTCTTTTCTAATTAATAAAACGCAAGAAACACCAGTTCAATGCATCTCAATATATATGGGGATAAGTATGTATAAAATTAATGGATTAATTGCAGTTTCACTGCTGGGTTTGACTGCGTGTGGCGGTGGTAGCGGAGGTTCATCTTCTACTGTGGCTAATGGGGTATTTAAAGACAGTAATGTTTTTGGTTTGGCGTATAAGTCTGGTAACCAAGAAGGAATTACGGATGAGGACGGCGGTTTTAGGTATGAGGAAGGTAAGGATGTTACTTTCAGTATCGGCGCACTAGAGCTAGGTACAGGCAAAGGAAAAGCCGTTATGACACCAATAGATTTAGTTGAAAACGGAGAGCTCGCAACTCCAGAAGTTATTAATCGAGCACGTTTCTTAATGATGCTTGATAAGGATAATATGCCCAGTAACGGCATTGAAATTTCAAAAAAAGTTCAAGAGAAAGCCGAAGAATGGGAAGCCGTTGACTTTGCTGCTGAAGATTTTCCTACACAGGAGGTTAATCGAATTATTACTGAAGCGTCAGTTGAAGATGAGATAGTGCATGAATTGCCAGATGCTGAAACTGCTGCAGCACATCTCAGAACTACCTTGCTGTGCGCCAATGCAGGTGGATTTGTAGGTTCTTATGATGGTGACGAGAATGGTAATATTGCCCTGATGGTGAATCCAATTACTGGTGAAGTGACAGGGTCTTCTTATAATACTGAAAATGAAGTTTCAACAGAAATAAGCAACACTACAGCACTAGATTATGATGCGGATCTTGTTTTTGTGAGCGCAGATGATGTCGGAAAAATTTACAATGGAATGATCGATTCTACAGAAGCAATTTCAGGAGATTGGGAAAGTACTTTAGATACCTCGCAAAAAGGTAGCTTCGAAGTGGATAGATTGGGTGGAGCAAGCGATGCAGTTTTTCGCTACAGTGTTTCTTTTACAGGTAGTGATAAAGGCTTATTTACCTTTGATGTTGATGATGACAATAAAATCACTGGTACAACGTATAGCGTAAGCACTCAAGAGCAAAGTGATGTTGAGGGTAAGCTAGAAGATAATGTACTCACTGCAACGGCAGATGATGGCACTAAGATTGATGGAATGTTAGATCCAGAAACTTTAGCTTTAAGTGGTGTTTGGTCTAATGTTGAAGCTTTAGAGGCTGGTTCGTATGTTGGTGGAGGTTGCCGACTAAATTGAACAGCTTTTTACTTGGTAGTGTCAAACGTTTAAAAAGTAGCAAAAAGTAGGGGGGTGTCAAATAAATGACACCCCCCTAGTTTTTTAACGTATCCGTTTATACTTACTTTTGTAAAGCATCGCGAATTTCAGTTAATAGATCTTCTTGTGATGGACCTGGCTCTTCTTCAACTTTGTTACGTGTAGCAATTTTAACAATAATGAAAACAACTGCCATGATGATTAGAAAATCGATAAAACTCTGAATAAACGCACCCCACTTAAGCATTACAGGTTCTAATCCTTTTTCACCGCCACCTGTTTCAGCAAGTTTAGTACCTAAGTTAGCAAAGTTAGTACCGCCCAGTGCCACACCGATTGGAGGCATAATGACATCATTTACCAATGATGAAATTAGCTTTCCTGATGCTACACCGATAATAATACCCGTTGCCATATCGATGAGGTTTCCACCCATTGCAAATTCTTTAAAATCCGAAATCATTCCCATAATTACTTCCTTCCTTAGTTGTATTGATTAAAATAAAATTAAACGTTCCTACTTCTGTAACTTACCCAAAAAAATAGTTCAATAATCTAAAAATTATTTAAAAGGCCTTATCAAATACTACCACCCCCAATTTATTGTAGATTGCATTTTTCAAGCAAATCCATTTTACATTATTTTTACTTATGGGTGAATGCAATATTCATATATGAATAACATCGTTTAATCTAATCTGCCAATTTCATGATGCTTGTGTTTAAATAATGATATGACAATACGATGCATAGCGTTTGATTTAGACAATACTTTGTGGGAGTGTGAGCCCTTAATAATAAAAGCAGAGCAGCACTTTTATGCATGGCTCGAAAGTGTGTATCCTAAAATCACAAATAAAATGTCTGAGTCAGATTTAGTGTCTCATCGTATGCATTTTATGCAGGCAAGGTCTGAAATGCATCATAACCTGACTGCTTTGCGTAAAGACTGGATGCGCCACATGGTAGAAGAATTTAGCGGAGAAACGATAACGGATAAAGTTACTTTTGAGGCTGAATTTATAGAAGTTGGTTTCAATGTGTTTTGGCATCAAAGAAACAATGTCGTTTTTTATGATGGTGCTATAGCTATGTTGGAGAACTTATCGAAAAAATATTCTTTAGGCGTCATTACAAACGGAAATGCTGATGTTGATTATATCGGTATTGGAGAATATTTTGATTTCAAAATGTCTTCTGAGGTAGCAGGTGTGGCAAAACCACATGAGGATATTTATCACAAAGCATTAAAACTTTCTGATTACGCTATTGATGAGACAGTTTATGTTGGTGATGATCCAAAATGTGATATAATTGGCCCACAAAATATTGGCATTAAATCTATATGGTATAATCCAACATTGAAACCCTGGCCTTCTGGAAAGACGCCTGCAGCAGTATTTCAACATCATCATGAATTGGAAGACAAAATTAATAATCTATGAGAATATGATTATCACGCAATAACAATAATTCTAATGTATATTAAATCCCCTCAAAACTACCTAAAAGTAGGGAGGTGTCTTTTTACTGTAACTAGGGGCTAGATTAGGACAATGCAGCATAGTCAATTAGGCGATACTAAAAAACGTAGTCGATTAGATTGGTTAGAGCGGCTATGGATTAGTGAAAACGAAAAAGATAAGCAGCAATTGTCGAAAGCTATCGATTTGGTTTTTGATGCTGGTTTACATGAAATAGTTGATGATCCCAATATCACACCACGCAGTCTTGATGTGGCTGATATGTTACGCAATCTGCAAGTTGATCAAATCACTCTAATTGCAACAGTACTTAGTGATATACGTTTGATTGATAATTACTCTCTTGAATCTGTTGCACAAGATTACACCAGCACCATAGCCCTGTTGGTTAAGAATATGCGATGGTTGCATAATTTTAAGCCCCAAGGTGAGCACGATACCCCAGTGCCAGAGCAAGCGGAAAGACTCCGAAGAATGTTATTGGCAATGGTTGATGATGTACGTGCTGTGTTGATTTACCTTGGCTGGCGCTTGCAATATCTGCGTTTGTTATCAAATGTTGAAATGCAAGAGGGTCGAGAAGTTGCCCGTGAAACAATGGAAATTTTTGCACCACTTGCAAATCGACTGGGTGTAAGTCAATTAAAGTGGGAAATGGAAGATCTAGCATTTCGTTACCTAGAGCCAATTAGCTATAAGCAGATTGCAAAGTCACTCGATGCTAAGCGGATTGAACGTGAAGCTTATGTCGAAACTTTCACTAAAACTTTACAAGAATTATTAAAAGATTCGGATATAAAAGCTGAGGTCTATGGCCGTCCAAAGCATATCTATAGCATCTGGAAAAAAATGCAACGCAAACACCTTTCTATCGATCAACTTTATGATTTACGTGCGGTGCGAGTAATTGTTGATGATGTGAAAGGGTGCTATACCGCTTTGGGGACCATTCATGAAAAGTGGAAGCATGTGCCAGCTGAGCTTGATGATTATATTGCTAACAGAAAGCCGAACGGATATCAGTCCTTACATACGGTTGTTATTGGTCCAAGTGGGCGTTATGTTGAGATTCAAATACGGACTCAGGATATGCACGTTTTTGCAGAACTAGGTGTAGCTGCTCATTGGCGATATAAAGAGGGTGGCGCGCAAGATGCAGCAATGGAGCGTGTTGTCGGGTCGTTACGCCGATTATTGGATTCGGATGACAATGATGTCGAATTACTCGAAGATTTTCGTTCAGAAATTTTCCCCGATCGAGTATTCGTTCTTACACCCCAAGGAGATATTTTAGAATTATCTAAGGGCTCGACGCCTTTAGATTTTGCTTATGCTATTCATACAAGTGTTGGGCACCGTTGTACAGGTGCAAAAGTGAACGGTGTTATTGCTACGCTGGATCATAAACTAAACAATGGTGACCAAGTTGAAATAATCACGCAGAAAGTAGAGCAGCCGAGGCGTAAGTGGTTGAATCCTGCGCTTGGTTATATTGGTTCGCCAAGTTCACGTACTAAAATACGACATTGGTTTAGGCAACAAGATCATGATAAAAATTTACAAGATGGTAAAGATTTAATTGAACAAGAAAAACATCGTTTAAATTTAAAAAAGATCGAAATGAAGCCGTTGTTGGAACGATTTCATCAGCAATCCAATAAAGAGTTTTTAATCGCTTTAGGACGCGGTGATATAAGCGTCACACAATTAACGGATGCTTTGGATGTTCCGAAAAAAGAAGAAGTAAAATTTCGAAAGATTAGTGTTAAAAATGAACACAATGATCGAGGTATTCAGATTCAGGGCGTGAGTAATTTATTAGTAGAAATTGCTAATTGCTGTAAACCCGTGCCTGGCGACGACATCATTGGATATATAACGGTAGGTAGAGGTATAACTATCCATCGTAATGATTGCCCAAATATAAACGTAGATAATCTTGGTCCTGAAAAAGCATCACGTTTGGCAGAAGCAAGTTGGGGAACTGAAACTACAGCTTATACCGTTGATATTCAAGTAACAGGATTTAATAAACCCGGTTTGATTAGCGATGTCGCACAGGTCCTTGCTAAAAGCCAAATAAACGTGGTTAATATTGCTACTCGACGTGGTAATACAGAACTAATATCTATCTTAAGTATTTCAATTCAAATTGAAAATACACTGCAATTATTTGAGGTCTTAGAAAAAATTGCGCAATTGCCTAATGTCATGGATGCTAAACGAGCAAACTAGGGTGGTTTAACTTAATTAAAAAATCATATCAAACTAATTTAGTTTTTTCTGAACTATTACGAATTGTTGTTCTACAAAATTATTGCCCATGTTCTTTGTAATTTACTAAGTTTCACTATAATATCCGCTAGCTAAATTTTTTTGCAGTATTGCTGAAGAATTTATCTATACTTAGGCAATGTAATTCTTTTGAAGTGTCGCAATTTATGAAAAATATTATTCAAGTTTTAACTGTTACTCTTGCTGTTTTAAGTTTAAGTGCCTGTTCTATTGCACCTGGAATCCCGGGACTTAAAACCAGTTCATCTAGATACGAGAAACCTCAGAAAGAAGGGGTCGATTATAAGTTAGTGGTTATTAATGCGGATACAATACGTAAGCAGAAACCTTTTAATTATGCTGCTTATGTTAAACAAAAGAAAAGTAGAACATCTGTTTACGACTCTCAATCAAATGTAGCTAAAAACAGCTATGCTGGAAATAGTAATTCAAAAGTTATCAATCAAGCGAGAAGGATAAATTCTCAACAGCAAACAAGGCAGAACACTGGAGCAAGTCGCCAAGCACAAAATCTAGTTTCACCTGCACTTAAAAACTTAGCGCGGTTTGAAGGAATCACTGCTAATGACAATAAAGCAAATTATCAATATTATATTGGTAAAGGCGATGTTTTGGATATTACAGTATGGGATCATCCAGAATTAACGGCACCAAGTGAAAATAATGCATTTGGTGGTCATGTTGTTGGTAGCGATGGTAGATTTTATTTTCCTTACTCAGGAAAAATAAATGCTGTAGGCAAAACCATTCGTGATATTCGTGACGAGCTAGAGAGTAAATTAGGCTCTTTTATCACTAAACCTCAAGTTAGCGTAAGTATTTCAAATTATAGAAGTCAGAAAGTATATACCTCAGGGGCTTTAGCAAAGCCGTCTACAATTATGGTTACAGATACACCTACTACAGTTAGAGATGCTATCTCAAAAAGTGGTGGATTAAGACCAAATCAATATACAGGTTATGCAACATTAGCTCGAAATGGTAAAAATATTTCAATAGATTTGAATCGTATGTTGAAATATAACGATAATCGTCAAAATTTCATCTTGAAAGATGGCGATCGCCTTAATGTAGTCGAAAGAACTGAATTAGAAGAATTTAATAGAAAATTAAATTTAGAAGTGCGTAAAGAAAATGTGCTTAATTCTGTTCGAATTCGTAATGAGATAAATAATTTAAGAAAACTAAGTCCTGTAAGACTTCAATTTGAATTACAAAAAGAACGCTCTATCGCTCGTCTGAAAAAAGAGTTAGAAAGAGAACTTAGGTCAGAACAAGCAAAAGTCTTTGTTATGGGTGAAGTATTAAAGCCTGGCTCAGTAAAGTACCAAGTTGAAGATGGTATGACACTTGCTGAAGCAATAAACGATGCAGGTAGTTTCAAAGAGGATAGTGTCAATCCAAAAGGAATTTTTGTTGTTAGAAAAGAAAGTAATAACGATAAAATCCCGACTGTGTACCAGTTACCAATGTCTTCTGTTCAATCCATATTCTTTGCTGAACAATTCGATGTTAGACCTAGAGATATTGTATATGTTACAGCGACACCTTCAATTCGTTGGAATAGAGTGATAGCTCAATTATTACCTTCTTTAGCAATACTAAATACATTCCGTAATTTCAGGTAATTAAATTTCTTACGTGCTTATTGTTAGGAATTAATAGTTTACTAATAAGTAAAATTATTTGTTAAAGTTTTAAGAATTAAAAGCTTAATTGATTTGACTCATAATTTTATGTTTAGCAAGTAAAACCCGATCTGCATTGAATAGAAATAAACACTTTTGAATCTATATAAAATTATTGAATCAGATTGATGATTGGAACAAAACTTTGGGGTTGATATACATCATCAAGAATAAATCATATGAATGATCAGACTAACAATATTAATAATCAAATTGATGATGATGAAATAGATCTACTGGATTTATTTCGAACTATTCTGAATGGAAAATGGATAATTCTTCTATTTACTTTGCTCGCAATTTTAGCTGCTTTCATCTACGCCTTTGGTAAAGATCCAATTTACAAAGCAGATGCGTTGTTGCAAGTAGAAACTAAAAAAT
>CALJIH010000023.1 GCA_937974135.1 uncultured Cocleimonas sp.
CTTGAAAATCAGCAAGCGCCCTGTGCGCAATAAGCACAGTATCCTTGCCACACTTGATCACTGTGTGCCCACAAAAGCTTTGGATCGTATCAATCTACCTGATCCAATCGGCGCTAAACAAGTAGCAACGATGATTCAAAACTGTAAAGAAAATGATCTTGAGCTTTACGAAATGGATAGCCAAAACAACGGCATCATTCACGTTGTTGTACCTGAACATGGCTTTGTTCATCCAGGTATGGTAACGGTTTGTGGCGATAGCCATACAGCAACTCACGGTGCATTTGGCGCATTAGCATTCGGTATTGGTACATCAGAAGTTGAGCACGTAATGGCGACTCAAACACTACCGCAGATGAAATCTAAAACTATGTTGGTAAAGGTTGATGGTGTGTTATCACCTCTGAGCACAGCTAAAGATATTGCGCTAGCAATCATCGGAAAAATTGGAACCGCGGGTGGCAATGGTCATGTTATCGAATTTGGTGGCGAAGCAATTCGTGCGCTTTCAATGGAAGGTCGCATGACATTATGTAATATGGCAATTGAAGGTGGTGCGCGAGCCGGACTTGTGGCACCAGACGAGAAGACTTACGCATATCTTGAAGGTAAAGAATACGCACCAAGTGCTGAATATTGGGATGCGGCACTTGCCTATTGGAAATCACTTCCTAGTGATGCTGATGCTAAATTTGACACAATTGTTGAGCTAGATGCCGCTGAAATTGCACCGCAAGTCACATGGGGTACATCCCCCGAACAAGTGGTTGCAGTAAACGCGTCTGTACCCGGACCTGAAGATTTTGACCATAAAGGTAAAGCGAATGCTTGCGAAAGTGCGCTTGAATACATGGGGCTTGAAGCGGGTACTCCGATGACGGATGTTAAGGTCGATTACGTATTCTTAGGTTCTTGTACAAATTCACGCCTTGAAGATTTTCGTGCAGCGGCGGCTGTGGCGAAAGGCACGCAAGTTGCTGAGGGTGTAACTGCAATTGCAGTTCCGGGTTCTTATGAAGTAAAGAAGGATGCTGAAGCAGAAGGCATCGATAAAATATTTATGGATGCTGGTTGGGAATGGCGTGAGCCAGGTTGCTCGATGTGTTTAGCCATGAATGGCGATCAACTCAAGCCAGGTGAGCGTTGTGCATCGACCTCAAACCGTAACTTTGAAGGTCGACAGGGTAAAGGGGGTAGAACGCATCTCGTTTCCCCAGCGATGGCAGCGGCAACCGCAGCGGCTGGTCGTTTCGTTGATATTCGTACACTTTAACCGCACTTTTCTATAAGGACAATAAAATGCAACCATACAATAAACACACCAGTATCGCCGCATCAATGAATCGTGCGAATGTTGATACAGATCAGATCATCCCTAAGCAATTTTTGAAGAAAGTTGAGCGCACAGGTTTTGGGCAACACTTATTCCATGACTGGCGTTTTACCGATGATGCAGGCCAAATAAACAATCCAGACTTTGAACTTAACAATCCTAAATTCGCGGGTGCTAAAATTTTAGTCGCTGGTGATAATTTCGGTTGTGGTTCATCCCGTGAACATGCTCCTTGGGCAATAGAAGACTATGGTTTCAATACCATTATCTCAACCAGTTTTGCGGATATCTTTTACAACAACTGCTTTAAGAATGGCATTTTGCCAGTCGTTGTGACTGCTGCTGAATTAGATTCATTAATGGCAGAAATCGATGCTAACCAAGGTGTTGAATTTACTGTGGACTTAGAAGGACAATCAGTGACTACGCCAGGTGGATTATCAATCAGCTTTGAATTAGATGCTGTGCGTAAAAGTAATCTAGCACTAGGCCTAGACGATATCGGTCAAACCATGCAACACGTGGATAAAATTGGTGAATACGAAGAAAAGCATAAGTCGCTGTACCCATGGTTGTGGGCTAACGCGTAATTGCTGGTAATCAAATCTAATGACTAAAAAACGTCAAATCTTATTGATGGACACCACCCTGCGTGATGGAGAACAAACGCAGGGTGTTTCGTTTGCACCTGAAGAAAAAGTAAGCATGGCAACTGCGCTGTTGGGTAAGCTGAAAGTTGATCGCATCGAAGTGGCGTCAGCCCGGGTATCTAAAGGCGAGCAGCAGGCAGTTGCACAAATAAATGCCTGGGCTAAAGAGTTTGGTTACGACGATTGCGTTGAGGTTTTGGGTTTTACCGATAAGAATCTGAGTGTGGATTGGATTGTTGAAGCCAATGGCAAAGTGATCAATTTGCTTACCAAAGGCAGCGAAAAACATTGTCGCGAGCAATTACGTATTTCTCATGAAGAGCATTTAAGAAGAATCAAAGAAACCGTAGATTACGCCAAGTCGAAAGGCTTGAAGGTCAATGTGTATCTTGAAGATTGGTCAAACGGATACATTGATTCTCCCGAATATGTGTTTGCGCATACCGAAGCATTAAGTCAGATGGATATTGATCATTTTATGCTGCCAGATACCTTAGGTGTGATGTCACCGAAAGAGGTGTTTAATAGTCTGACTGATATGACGTCTCGATTCCCAGATTTAGAATTCGATTTTCATCCTCATAACGATTACGGACTTGCCACGGCAAACGTAATGGCTGCAGTAGAAGCAGGAATTAATTCTATCCATTGTACAGTGAATTGTTTAGGTGAGCGTGCGGGTAATGCTTCGCTTGAGCAGGTAGCTGTTGTGTTGCGCGATAAAATGGATATGAAAATCCGTATTAAAGAACGCCGCATTGTTGATATCAGTCAAATGGTCGCTAGTTTTTCGGGTAAGTTCGTGGCTAATAATGCACCTGTTTTAGGCGCTGATGTGTTTACCCAAACCGCTGGTATCCATGCAGATGGTGACCAAAAAGGTGGGCTTTATGAAACCAAACTAAACCCAGAACGTTTTGCACGAAAACGCGAATATGCATTGGGGAAAATGAGTGGCAAAGCATCTTTAGGTAAAAATCTACAATCATTGGGTATTACTTTATCCGAAGAAAATCAGAAAAAGGTACTAGCAAGAGTTGTTGAATTGGGTGATTCTAAACAGAAAATCACCACTGATGATTTACCTTTTATTATTGCTGATGTTATTACTGGCAGTGATTATCAACATATCGAATTAACTAATTGTTCAATTCAAAGCCGCTTAGATGAACAAACTCATGTAGCCATTGATGTGGAAATTTTTGGTAATCAACATTCTGCTACCGGTTCAGGTAATGGTGGCTTCGATGCTTTTAGAGTAGCACTAGATAAAATACTGAGTCGCTATAATGTGCAATTACCAACCCTCGAAAATTACGAAGTACGTATTCCAAGAGGCGGTCAAACCAGCGCATTAACCGAGGCGATTATCAGTTGGGAACTCGAAGACGGTAAGAAAACGTCCACTCGTGGTGTGCATGCAAATCAGGTGTATGCGGCGATTAATGCGGCACTGCGTACCACAAACATGTTGTTACAAACTGAAAAGCAGAAAGATTAACGAGTGTCGAGCAACACGCTTGATAAAAAATTATTACAGAATAAATTGGAGTAAAAAGTGTCAAACACAAAGAAAATTGCCATTTTAGAAGGTGACGGAATTGGCCCAGAAACAATGGCTGAGGGCATCAAAGTCCTTAAAGTGATTGAGGAACGGAACGACATAACATTTGATCTTGTTGAGGCACCTTTTGGCGCATCGGCATGGTTCTCACACGGAAGTTCTTTTCCAGATGAAACTAAAAAATTAGTAGATGAAGCAGATGCGGTCATTAAAGGTCCCATTGGTTTAGGTCACGAAGAATCAAAGCAGATTCCTATTGATGAGCAACCAGAGCGTGGCGCACTACTGCCTATGCGAGCGCGCATGAACACTTATGCTAATTACCGACCAGTATTTTTACCAAAGTCACTGGGTCATTTCTCACCATTAAAACCAGAAATTGTTGGTGATGGTATTGATATGATTATGGTTCGTGAGCTTGTTGGTGGTGTTTACTTTGGCGAAAAAATCATGGGCGTAAACGATGCTGGCAAACGTTACGTCACTGAAGCATTAGAATACGATGAAGATCAGATCAAAAATATTTTAGTGAAAGCATTCGATTTGGCACAATCGCGTAAAAAAGTTCTACATAACATTCACAAAAGTAATGTATTGAAATCAAGCGTACTTTGGAATGAAGTTTTGGATGAAGTTAAAGTGGATTACCCTGAAGTTGAAGTGATTCACATGCTTGTGGATGCAGCAGCAACGGCACTTTGTTTAAAACCCACACAATTTGATGTGATGGTTATGGAAAATATGTTTGGTGATATTTTAAGTGACCAAGGTGGTGGCATTTTAGGATCATTAGGTCTTATGCCTTCGGCGTGTATCGGCCCAACGTCTGCTTATTACGAACCTTCTCACGGTTCTGCACCAGATATTGCAGGTAAAGGCATTGCGAATCCATATTCTGTGATTGGCTCATTTGCCATGATGCTGGAATACAGCTTTGATATGCCTGAAGAGTCAAAGAATATTTGGGATGCAATGCAGGCAGTATTTGCTGCTGGCTTCTCAACGTCTGATTTATCTAAACCGGGTTCAGGTGTTGAAATGCTATCTACTAGCGAGTTCGGTGATAAAGTGGTTGAGCACTTGAAAAATAATGCTTAACTGATACTCGTTGATTGGTTTATTTAAGGGTTGCTTCGGCAACCCTTTTTTATTTATCAAGAGATGTCATTAAATAATGAAGATAGTAAAAAAGTGGGGGGGTGTGTTTTAATAAGTGAAATGTTTGGTTATCAGTAAAAGGAATTAAAAGATGAATATAAACAACCCCATATTCTATGCAATTGTTATGATTTTTGCAGGTTCTGGTATTCCAATAATGGCTGCAATGAACGCGGGTGTCGGCGCGAAAATTCAAAACCCTGCCGTTGCTACGACAATCCTGATCATCGTGGCATTTTTGATGTCGATTCTTATTTTGTCTTTTTCTTCAAATGAGGTAAATCTCTCTTTATCCAAATTGGTACCGATGCATTATTTTTTAGCTGGAGGCTTATTTGTTTTTTATATTAGTACGATTTCTTGGATAGCCCCTAAATTTGGTTTTGCTAATGCCATAACCTTTATCTTCATCGGGCAAATGATTTCAATGTGTGCCATTGATCATTTTGGTTTATTTAATGCCGCTCAATATTCCTTTAACTGGCAACGTTTATTTGGCTTACTGATGATGATAATTGGTATCTTTATCGTGGTTAAAAAAGCTTAGCAGCAATCATCAAAAAGTAGGGGGGTGTCTTTTAAATTTTATTCACTAGCATGAAAACAATAAAAAAGACCGTCTCCGCCTGTTTTTATTAAACTTTCTTGATCGCAGCCAAGACTACCGTGCGCTGAATTCCATGACAGCATATGCCAATCTTCGCTTAAACCTTGGCGGTCATGATGCCCAACGATTGCGGAACCTTCTTCATTATTAGTCCATCCTTTACACGTAGTATCCCCGCCCGCTGTAGAATATCTACCCTGCGGATCGGAGCCAGTCAGAATGTCGTGTTTATTAGGCTTCATGCCACGAAAATTAACAGTTTTGCCATGCTCATCTAAACCCGAATCTTTATTGATTGAATTTTTCTCTGAATGAAGGTCTTCGATATTTTTCGCGATAAGCTCACCCTTTGCATTGTGCCACGGGCCATTGCCGATACGATCACGTGCGTTAACACCAGGGATAACTTTGGGTTTTTCACCTGATCGATCAACTTTTGGAGTAAGGCTTAGGTAAGCTTTCCAGTTAGTGAGTTTCGAACCTGCATCATCGGCGAGGTCAGCACAATGTTCATCAGCTCCTTCGAGTCCACCTAAATTAGCACCATCGCCCACGCCTTCACTGGTAATGAAAAAAGTCATTTCAGTGTCATCAGAGTAACTATTTGTTGAAAGTGTTATTGAGGCAGTCATCATAACTAAAGCGCTTAGCATCTTGAGTGATGAATAAATATTTGGACGATTCATTGCGACTCCTTTAGATTCGGATTCTTTTAAATATATCTTTTATTTGATTAAGTATAGTGAGTATTACTTTGTAAAAAAATATCTCAGCCGAGAGATATCCAGACAGTATCTTTTTAGAGCTAAGTCGCTCCCAAATACGCTACTCCCAAAAAGGTTAAAATAACCCCGAACCACTGCAATGGCACCATGCGTTCTTTTAAAAACGCCCACGCAATCAAAATGGTCACTACACCAAAGAGAGATGAGCCAAGCGCTGCATAACTTGCATTGGGCAGTGTCCCAGCATATACAACAGTAGTAATAGCAGTTGCATCTAAAAAGCCAATGACACTTAACACCTTCCATTCTTTGATGGCTGAAAATAGCGGTATTTTCAATATCAACATGAGAATGATCAAAGCCACAGCTGCTAAAAAACGTGTCACAGCTATGGTCATTAATTCTGGCGCGTAACTCACCATTGAATGGCCAATGGCAAAAGTTATTGCAAAAGATATGCTGGCGAGAATAGCCCATAAAATGGCATGGCTTTTTTTACCATTTGCTTCAGCTTGATCTTGGGTATTGGCTAACGATACCACTATGTAAAGCCCTACAAAAACAACAATCACGGCTAGTAGTTGGAAAATCGTTAATGGATTTCCCTGAATAACTCCCCAAAGAATCGACAATATCGAAAAAGTTGCCACAATCGGGGCGACCAATTGCACAGGGCCTATTTCAAAGGCTTTATATAAACCAATACTGGCTGAGGTAAAGGTGATGCCTGCAAAAATAAGTGACCAGATTGCTTGGCTGGGTATCGCAGCAATCTCTCCACGCACAACAATCAAACCGCTTTGAAATAAAAATCCAATAAATAGCACGATGAGTAAGGCAGAAAACACATTCGTTTTTTGGCTTACTAAACGCACGAAGATATCGTGTAAGCCCCAGGCGAAAGCCGCGATTAGACCAAGCACTATACTCATTTAATAGTTTGCTCAGGTAAAAGAGGCAGAAAGTGGGGGGGTGTCATTTTATTAAAAATTAAACTCGTAGTTATTGCTTTTAGTGCCTAATCCATCTTTTAGAGGAGCAAAAGCTAAATGATGTTCTTCGACCATTGGAATCTCATCACTTTGATTATCTAACCACACTTGGTAGTGATCTTCGGGTAAAATTATTGGCATACGCGGATGAATATGATGTATTTTTGAATAGGCCTCGCGAGTAATGATAGTGCAACTTTGTATCGCTTCACCTGTATTTTTATCTGTCCAATTTTCAAATAAACCGGCAAATGCAAAAACGTTTTTATCTTCTCTATCAATTAGAAAGGGTTGTTTGCCTGCAATTTTTCCGTTAACTCTGACCTTTGCCCATTCGTAATAGGCAGAAGCAGGTATTAAACATCGTCGTTTTTTATACGCTTCACGAAATGTAGGTTTCTTAGTAATAGTTTCTGATCGTGCATTAAAAGTATGACTAGCAAATGATTTATCTTTCGCCCAAGAAGGAATTAATCCCCAGTGTGCATTGCTTAAAACCCGTTTATCTACAGATTGGTAAATAAAAGGGATATCAGTACCAGGTGGGATATTGTCTTTGGGTTCAAACGCAGGCATTTGCACATCATCGATATCAAAGGTTTCGATGATTTCTTGTTTTTTCGCATGTATAACAAAACGTCCGCACATGCCTTAATCTTAGACTATTTTTGATTGCTGTATTCAAAACTGCTCAAAAGTAGGGGGGTGTGTTTTTAATCTTTTAAAATTACAGGTGGAATAATTTTAAATCTCTAGGGAATCTAATAGAATGAATTATGCACAATTCAAATGAATCGCTAAGCTTTCCTGAAATAAACCGAGCTTACAATGAAGTTTTCAAACCTAAGCGCTTGAGTATAGGTTTAGTTGTACCCATAGAAAACTATGCGAGTAGTGCTGTACCAAGTCTTGAAAACCATATTGAGCGTGTTCAACTGGCAGAAGCTTTGGGGTTTTCAGCAGTTTGGTTGCGTGATGTTCCGTTTAATGTGCCATCATTTGG
>CALJIH010000024.1 GCA_937974135.1 uncultured Cocleimonas sp.
CACTTCTGTTGGAACAGAGTTAGAATTAATTAAGTCTAGAAAAATACTCAGTCAAGCTGTTGAAGAATTGAATCTTGATATTATTGCAGAACCTAAACAAATACCATTATTCGGTAATTTAAATAAGCGATTCATATCCCCTAATAAATTAAGTAAATTTGCATCAATCTCAGAATCGATTGATGAATTTACTAATAAGTATGCTTGGAGTAATGAAGAAATAAGTGTGTCTAGATTAGAAGTTTCTCCAAATTTATTGAATCAAGGGCTTGTTTTAAGAGCGTTACCAGATAATAAGTTTCAAGTATTGTTTAAAGACCAAGTTATCTTAGAGGATGGTACTGTCAATGAAAACGTTAGTTCATCAGAGGGAGTATTATCAATAAATGTTAGTACATTAAACGCTCTCCCAGGCACAGAGTTTGATTTAAAAAAACTATCTTCGCTGAGAGCTATAGAAAGATTACAAAAGAGTATTCAAGCCTCTGAAAAAGGAAAGAAGACTGGAATTATTAGCCTCAAGTTAGAAGGTGAAAATAAACAAGTAATAGTCCAAACACTCGATAATATTTCTAAGACTTACGTCAAACAAAATAAATCAAGAAGTGCAGAAGAAGCAAGTAATGCGCTAAATTTCTTAGAAGAGCAGATAAAACCCGTTGAAGAAAAAGCTGCGATAGCTGAAGCAAATCTAAAGAAATATAGAACAAACAATCAAACTGCTGATATGTCTGTTGAAACACTTGGTGTTTTGGAGTTGGTATCTGATATCGATACTGAATTACAGAAATTATCACTTAAACGTGATGAGCTTAAATTAAAGTATACTGGAAATCATCCAGTCATTCAGTCATTAACAGCTCAAGAAGCTCAACTCGAGACCAGAAAAAAACAGACGTTATCAAAAATTAAAAAGTTACCAGAGACTCAACAGCAACTCCTGAAGCTTGAAGGGGATTATAAAGTTGCAAATTCTGTTTATTTGGATTTAGTGAATAATATACAAGAATTTAAAATTGCTAAGGCTAGTACTGTTGGTAATGCTTATATTGTCGATACTGCTGTAGTTCACGATAAGCCAGTAAAGCCCAAAAAACCACTAATTTTAGCGCTAGGCGCTCTTCTTGGGGGTATGTTAGGAACTTTATTTATATTTATACGCAAAGCTTTGCACCAAACAGTTAATGATCCTGAAAAGCTAGAAAACCATACTGGTTTACCTGTTTACGCGACTATCCCTTTGACCAAAGCTGTGGAAGTGATAGGTGGATTAAAAAGTAAACGTCAAAAAAAGCTACTTGCTCGTGAGAAGCCCAACGATCCTTCGGTTGAAAGTTTACGCAGTTTACGAACAAGCTTGCATTTTGCCTTGCTTGAAGCAAAAAATAATATAGTCATGATTACAGGGCCATCGCCGGGTATAGGAAAATCTTTTGTTTCTTCAAACTTTGCAGCGGTTATTGCAGCTAGTGAGCAACGTGTTTTATTAATTGATGGCGATATGAGAAAGGGTTATTTACATAAACTTTTAGAGAAGCCAATGTCACCAGGTTTATCGGAATTAATTAGTGGAAAAGCGATTCTTACAGAAGCAATTCATACAGTTGAAATTAAAGATACAACTTTGGATATTATTACTAGAGGTCAAACACCTCCTAATCCATCAGAGTTATTAATGCATAGTTCTTTTGAGAAAATTTTAAAAGAAGTGTCTAATCAATATGATCTTATACTTATTGATACACCTCCAGTACATGCTGTTACTGATCCTATGATTATTGGTCAACATTCAGGTGTGGTATTTATGGTGGTGAGATCAAACCAACATGGAATGAAAGAGATAGAACATGCAGTTTCACGTTTATCTCAAAATGGTGTTGAGACAAAAGGATTTATCTTTAATGGCTTTGTTCAACAAAAAGGAGCCAATGGATATGGGGGATATGGATATCAGTCTTATTACGGAGATTATAAGTCCGATAAAAATTAATCGTTTGATGTAATTGGTTGAAGCGATTAATTTAAAATTGCATCAATAGAATTTTGCATTTCGTCGATACGATTTACAAAGCTTTCATCTACATTCGGTTTTTCACTTATCTTTACAAGATCATGTGCGATATTGATAGCAGCCATTACTGCAACTCTGTCCGCACTTAAAGCTTTTCCACTCTCGCGAACTTTTTCCATATTATCGTTAACTTTTTTTGCAGATATTAAAAGAGATTCGTGTTCGCCTTGTGGACATGAAATTTTGTATTCTTTTTCTAGTATTCTGATAGTTACTGGAATTGTTTCTTCAGTAGTCATATTTAATAATCCTTAAGATGCTTTATCCATAGCTTTGAGTCTATCTACCATTGCTTCAACTTGCCCACGAACTTTATCATTTTTACTTTGCAAGTCAGATCTTTCTAACATTAATTGATTGTTGCTATGTTTTATAGCTTCATTCTCTTCTGAGAGTTTTTCGCAATAGTTAATTAGCTTATTTAATGAAAGCTCTAAGTTTTCAATTTTATTTTCAAGATTTAAAGATTGTTCTTCGAATTGATTACTCGACATTTTGCATCCTAAATATAATTTAGATAACTAATTTTAGTAGTAAACAAGAAAATTGTCATACGTTAATCGAAATTAAATAATATTTTAGATGTTGCTAATCAAGTATTGCTATAAATTTCAACGAAAACTAGTTTAATTTCCAGATTAACTCTTTAGGAATAACGCTAAATATTATTAATATATTTAAAGAGTTAATCTTCTACTTAAAAGACTAAAAATAAATCTGACAAACCTTGAAAAATGGTCTTTACTCTGTGTAAGATGCGCTTTGCATTTTAGAACGATTATTCCATTTTTTATTGTTTAATACGTTCTTGTTCTAATGAATGCAAAGTAAATTTTAACCCTACTATAAATTTAATGGAGTATACCAATGAGGAAAAGTTTTTTATTAGGTCTTGCCACAGCAGCACTTCTTTCTACAAGCGTTCAAGCTGATACGCTTGATGATGTGAAAAAAGCTGGAGTGCTTAAGTGTGGTGTTAGTACAGGTCTTGCTGGATTTTCACAGAAAGACGAAGCTGGTAACTGGAGTGGACTAGACGTAGACGTATGTCGTGGCGTAGCAGCAGCAGTACTTGGCGATGCATCAAAAGTTAGTTACAAGCCATTAACAGCAAAAGAGCGTTTTACAGCGCTACAATCTGGCGAAATCGATATTCTTTCTCGTAACACAACATGGACTCACACTCGTGATACATCACTTGGTTTAAATTTCGCTGGTGTTGTTTATTATGACGGTGCTGGTTTCATGGTTAACAAAAACCTTGGTGTAGATAGCGCACTTAAGTTAGATGGTGCTGCAGCATGTATTCAGGCTGGTACTTCTACTGAATTAGCAATCGCTGATTACTTCCGTGAAAACAACATGAAGTACAAAGTAGTAACATTTGAAACTTCTGATCAAACACGTTCTGGTTTTGAATCTGGTCGTTGTGATTTCTTAGTATCTGACCAATCACAGCTTTATTCATTACGAATTGGTCTTAAAGATCCTGCTGGAGCAGTTGTACTTCCAGAAGTTATTTCTAAAGAGCCTCTAGGTCCTGTTGTTCGTCAAGGTGATGACAAATGGTTCAACATCGTAAAGTGGGTTGTTAACGCTTCTATCGAAGGTGAATTCCAAGGTGTTACATCTGCAAATGTTGATGAGATGGCTAAATCTGGTAAACCTGGTCAAAAACGTCTTGTAGGTGCTGAAGGTGATCTTGGTGAGAAGCTAGGTTTAGATGCTGATTGGGCTGCGAAAGTAATCAAGCAAGTAGGTAACTACTCTGAGTCTTTCGAGCGTAACGTTGGTATGGACTCACCACTTAAAATTTCACGTGGATTAAATGCACAGTGGAACAAAGGTGGAATTCTTTACTCTCCAGCAATGCGTTAATAGCAACTGTGTTAAATAAGGGGCCAATTGGCCCCTTATTTTATTTCAGTTTCTTAAATTT
>CALJIH010000025.1 GCA_937974135.1 uncultured Cocleimonas sp.
CAAAACAATAAGGTATCGCGGATAAGTAATAGAGAGGTTAGAAAAACACCAATTCGATTTGCCATTTCATTAATCCTTACTGAGCCATCACTGGTAAAATATGTAAAGAATATTGAAGAAATTGCACTTTCAAAACTGCCAGGTTCTGATTTATTGACTACACTCATTGAAGCGTTACAAGAGAATCCTGAACTAAAGCCGATTGCTCTACTAGAACGTTGGAAAAATACAGAATTTGAAGCTTCACTAGCACAGCTAATGAAATGGCAACCAGAAGCTCAAGATATAGAGATTCTACAGCAAGAATTTTTGGGGTGTCTTAAGCAAATTCGTAAACGTGCAGACGATATTAAAATAGAGGAATTGCTTCACATTGGTCGCACTGTGGGAGAATTAACAGAAGCTCAGGGGCAGGCTTTAAAACTATTGTATAAAAATCGAAATTAAACCTTTAAATTGAATTTTTAGTAACCATATTCATTGAACGAAAGTTTTAATATATCTACAAATAAAACGACAGTTGGGTATCTATTTACAGATAAAATTGTGCTATAATTCCCGACCAAATTTTTTATGCCCAAACATGGCATAAATACGCGTTAAAGGCGCATCGAAATATATGAGCGAAAATATAAACCAAGAAGAAATACCAGCAGAAGACACAACAAATACTGCTGAAGATGCTAAATCTACTGTTTCTGCTAGCCAATCAGGTCTAAAGTTTCTTATCCTTAAAGGTAAGGAGCAAGGCTATCTGACGTATGCAGAGGTAAATGATCATCTTCCAGATTCTATCGTTGATCCAGAACAAATCGAAGAAATTGTTACCACCATTGGTGACATGGGCATTAAGGTATACGAAAAAGCCCCCGATGAAGATAGTTTAGTCCTAGCAGAGGAAACAACCGAAGCTGATGATGATGCAGCTGAAGAAGCCGCTGCAGCCCTAACTAGCGTTGATAATGACTTCGGTCGTACTACTGATCCAGTGCGTATGTACATGCGCGAGATGGGAACTGTGGAACTACTGACCCGCGAAGGTGAGATTGAAATAGCCATCCGCATCGAAGAGGGACTGTATGAAGTGCTAACGGCGCTTTCTGAATTCCCAGCATCTACCGAATATCTGTTAGATTTTTACGCAAAAGTAGAAGCAGAAGAAAAACGTTTAACTGATTTGATCTCTGATTTTGTTGATCCTAATGCAGAGCGTCACGTCATCCCTGAACCTGCACCGATTGTTACGCCAGAATCTAAAGAAGAAGCTGAACGTAAAGCTGCAGAAGCCGCAGAGAATGGTGAAGATGAGGACGATGATGAAGAAAATGAAGTCATTGAAGATTTAGGCCCTGATCCTGAGGTTGCACAAGAAAAATTCGCTGAGTTGAATTCGCTGTATGTTCAATCTTGCCAAGCCTTTGATAATGACGATTTTGACGAATATAAGCGCTTACGTGCTGAGCAGGGTAAGAAATTATTAGAATTTAAATTGACTCAACCTGTAATCGATGAAATCGGTAGTCAGCTGCACGGCATTATTGAGCGAATTCGTGGTTATGAACGCCAAATCATGAAACTGTGTGTGCAAAAAGCGGCGATGCCGAAAAAAGATTTTATTTCGACTTTCCCAAAAAGCGAAACGGATATTACTTGGTTAGATAATTACATCAAGTCAAAGCCAAAGCAAAAAGAAAACCTCGAACCTTTCAAAGAAGACGTTGTTTTCAATCAGCTGCAATTACAAAAAATTGAGAAAGAAACTAGTCTTACGGTCACTCAAATCAAAGACATCAATCGCATCGTATCAGTCGGAGAGGCGAAAGCCCGTCGTGAGAAGAAAGAAATGGTTGAAGCCAACGTACGTTTGGTAATCTCGATTGCTAAGAAATACACAAACCGCGGCCTGCAATTCTTAGATTTAATCCAAGAAGGTAACATCGGCCTAATGAAAGCGGTTGATAAGTTTGAATACCGTCGTGGTTATAAGTTTTCAACCTATGCGACATGGTGGATACGTCAGGCGATTACACGTTCAATTGCTGACCAAGCTCGAACAATTCGTATTCCTGTGCATATGATTGAAACCATCAATAAGCTCAATCGTATCTCGCGTAAATTGCTCCAAGAAAAAGGACGCGAAGGCACACCAGAAGAACTAGCGATTGAAATGGAAATGCCAGAAGATAAAGTTCGCAAAGTAATGAAAATTGCCAAAGAACCGATTTCCATGGAGACACCTATCGGTGATGATGAAGATTCGTCATTGGGTGATTTTATCGAAGACGGTAATGTGCAGTCTCCAATCGAATCTGCAACTGCGACTGGTTTAGGCGAAAGTACACGTGAAGTATTAGGTAGTTTGACACCTCGTGAAGCCAAAGTATTGCGCATGCGTTTTGGCATTGATATGAATACTGACCACACACTTGAAGAAGTAGGTAAGCAATTCGATGTAACACGCGAAAGAATCAGACAAATTGAAGCAAAAGCGTTAAGAAAATTGCGTCATCCAAGCAGATCGGATATGCTACGCAGCTTCCTTGAAATGGATAAAGATATAGGCGCTTCTTAGCTCTTTTTTCATACAGTTTAGGCTGTTTTCAAGGGGCCTGTAGCTCAGTTGGTTAGAGCAGCGGACTCATAATCCGTTGGTCGGAGGTTCGAGTCCTCCCGGGCCCACCATGAATTTAAAAGCCGTAGTATTTACTACGGCTTTTTTGTGCTTAATATAAAACTATAAAGCTTAAATATTTCACATTAATCCAGAATACATTCTTAATATTAATAGCTTAATCAATTGCTATTGAAATATATCCTTGATTTAAAAGTGTCAGAAAAGTGGGGGGGTGTCTTTTTTGTACTATATATATATGTAACTGTTCGAAAATTGATAAATCATTGATGAATTCCGCATTTAATTTAGATTTAAATATTAAATTCATACATGTTGGTAACGCATGCTAAAAATTCATATATGCATTTTTAAAGCACATTTGTCGCATGCTATTCTTTTCGAGCAATAATTAAAAACATCATCAAGGAGAGCAATAATGTTTAGAAAAACAGCGTTAAAACTTATCGGTGCTACTGCACTTTCTTTCACTATGGTTTCAGCAGCCCAAGCTGATTTAAGTGGTCCAGTATCTTACGTAATTCCATTTGGTCCTGGTGGAGAATCCGATATTTCAGCGAGATTACAACAACCTTTCTTCAAAGAGAAATTTGGTCAAGATATGGTTATTTCATACAAGCCAGGTGGTGGTGGAGCTGTTGGTTGGGCATCATTGAATGGTTTGAAAGGTGATGGTCAAACAATTATGGGTGTCAATCTACCGCATATTATTATCAAGCCTGCGCAGAAAGATGTTGGTTTCAAAACTGAAGATTTAAACAACTTCTATATGTTTCACTTCACTCCAGATGCATTGGTTGTTCCAGCTGACAGTAAATACAAAACCTTGAAAGATTTAATCGAAGATGCCAAAGCAAATCCAGGTAAAGTCACTTTATCAGGTTCCGGTAAAGCCTCAGCGAATCATTTAGCACAAATCAAATTCGATAAAATGGCTGGCATCAAAACCACTTACGTTCCTTTCAAAGGCACGGGTGCAGCGGTTGCAGCTCTTTTGGGTAAGCAAGTTAAAGCAGAATGGGGCTACAGTACAGTAGGTGCAAAGCAAGGTGATGCTGTGAGAATGCTTGCGGTTGCGATGGAAGAACGCCATCCTTTATTCCCAGATGTACCCACATTTAAAGAGCTCGGATTCGACATGATCGGTGGTGCTTATCGTGGTATCGCGCTACCCAATACAGCAAGTGCTGAAATGACAAAGAAATGGTCTGACATGATTGGTGAAATCAATAAAGACCCTGCATTTGTAAAGAAAATGTTAGACGGTGGTTTCGCCATGCTTGATGTGGATGCTGCAGGAATGGCAGATTTCATGAAAGCGCGTTCTGAAGAATATATAAAAGATGCGAAAGAAGCAGGACTAATCAAGTAATTCGTAAGTTAGCTTAGTTTTAATTAATGGACTTTAGTCATTTTTTTGCGGCACTAACACCAATTAACATTGTTTTAGCGTTATTTGGTGTCGCTGCAGGAACAATTATAGGTTCTATTCCGGGACTCACTGCAACCATGGCTGTTGCAGTGCTTGTCCCAATCACATTTAGTATGGAGCCCGCATCAGCGCTAATTCTACTTGGTGCAATCTATACGGGTGCTATCTATGGCGGCGCATATGCCGCCATTCTTTTGAATACTCCCGGCACACCTTCAGCGATAGCAACTACCTTTGATGGTTATCCCATGGCAAAACGCGGTGAAGGTGATCTGGCGGTGGCTTTAGCCTGTTTTGCTTCAGTATTTGGCGGCATGGTCGGCGCTTTGGCATTATTATTTTTAGCCCCACCGTTATCAAAAGTAGCCTTAGCTTTCGGTCCTGTGGAATACTTTTGGTTGTCTATATTTGGCTTATCCTTAATTGCATCATTATCAAAAGGTAATCTATGGAAAGGATTAGCCGGTGGTGCGTTGGGTATGATCCTCTCCACGGTGGGAGTGGCGGAGATATCCGCTGATATCCGGCTTACTTTTGGTAGTCAAACTATGATCAGTGGTTTTGGTGTTGTTGGTGCGCTGATAGGTTTGTATTGCAT
>CALJIH010000026.1 GCA_937974135.1 uncultured Cocleimonas sp.
GATGCATTTACAGCATCATCAGCATCATCGAAGAGAGCCATAATGGCATCACCAATATATTTATCGATAAAACCATTATGTTTACGTACCACCGGCCCCATAACTTTGTAATAGTTATTAAGAAAAATGAAGTTTTCTTCAGGAGTCATTTGTTCTGATAAATTCGTCAAACTTCTAATGTCCGAAAACAATACTGTCATCTGTTTTTCAATGCTGTCACTTAGTTGCACATCAATAATGCTATGTTTTTCTAAATAGCTTAAAAATTCATGAGGGACAAATCGATCATAGGCTGTATTTGTTTTTGATAGCATCGAAATTGATGACTTCAATGCATTAATCGCCAGAAATAATATCCCAAGGATTAAAACCGTAATTGCAGACATGCTACCCACGGTGACACCCCACTCAGTTAAAGCAATTTTACGGGTAGCATCCAATGGGTAAATCACCTCACGAACGCCGCGCACATCATTAACTTTCCAATCTTTTTTAGTACTGTGTGGATGAGTATTGTGACAATTAACGCAGCTTTGCTTCATCACCATTGCCTTTGCATAACGCATTGACTTACGACCATCTACTTTTTCAAATCTCACAAAGGGTTTACTACTATCTTCTGCAAAGCGAAAAGTTGTCAACGCCAGACTCTCGAACTCATCCTTTGGCCCTCCACCTTTTCTAAGAGTGAAAGGATAATCACTATACAATCTATTTATAATATCTGTTTCGGAATTGGTCATAGCCTCAGCAAGTTCAATACTAAACGTCGCAGGAAAAGGAATCGCACCATCGTGATTACGATAATCATGTGTAGGTGAAATCCCAAGAGGTTTTAAGCGAGAAACTACGTCTGAAGAATACTTAGATTGAACGATTTCAAGTGTTTCAATATAAGTTTCAACATATTTAATGGTTAATTTCTGGTTTATCTTATTCGATAAATGAACCACATTGCCAAAAATAAACGCCATACCAATCACAAACAATAAACCAATGGAGGTCAGTGGATGTTTATGCAGAATACTTAGCAGTTTAGTAAACAATGCTAATATTTCGATAAGTAATAGATGATGGGGAGATGTATTCGATTTCTGGTGTGATGACACCCAATATTGCTGGAAAAGTAATACTCACAGAATCCTCTATAGTTGATTGTCGGATTCAAAGTAAACGTTTTAGAGAAAACTATACAAGCCGGAGATTAATCGTTATTTATGCATTATATGATAGCACTATTTTGCCTATTCATTTTTTTACTAGATTCAAAGGTTAATAAGACTCTTTCTATTTCAAACTAAGTTATTAAGTGTTAACGCTTTTTTCTTTACTTTATCATCTAATTAAATTTGAAATATCGTTGTTAACTTTACTTAAATAATGAGATTAGGCATTACTTCCTCAAACAAAAAGTCTTAAAAAAAGGTTTAACCCTAAAAGAATAAATAGAACTAACACCAACTTTCGAAAGATAACAAAAGGTCCTTTTGAGTTCGTCGAAGTAAACCCCCTACTTTTGAAGTGATTACGCTTGTGTTTATATAATTAGCTTACAGTTAGCTTTTTAATCTCTTTTATAAAGCCATCTACAATGTCTTCTTGCGTCGCCCATAATGCTCCGCGTTGTTTGATGTGAAAATCAAAATCATTGGCGAGTTAAGGCTATGAATTTATTTGCAGAAAATAACATAAAGATGCTTGTGATTAATTATTATTTATTGAAAAAGACACCCCCCTACTTTTAGGAGGTTTTGCAGATCAACCCGCACTTAAGCTAGTCTTCACCGTGCTATAAAATAATCTCTCCATACCTAAACTATCATTTCTAAATAGACTACGGTTTCACTTCCACTTTTTAAAGCAACGAGTATCGCAAGAAATAATGGATCAGGAAGAAGGTTGTTTGAGTGAGGTACGAGCGAGCTCCCTTCTTCCCCATTATTTCTGAGAAACACAGTGAACCCGCAGGGTGCTTTATATGGGGCAGCTTTTTTGATTTGGCTAACGCCTCACCCTAAAGGGACGTCGTTGCTGCGCGCCAACGTTGTCTCCGCTACGCTTCGGCTGGGAGTCTAGGGAGGCATTGTAAATACAAAACAAACCCTGTATAAATTCACGCATGCAGAAAAAAATCCTATTGAGTGTGTTGCTATTGATGGTATGCGCATCACTCTTGGTGTTTTTTAAATTTTCGCGAGACTTACACGACGCCGTTGAGGTTTTGCATCAATCAAGCTTTCCGCAGCTTGCTGAAGGGCGCAATAAACGCCTTGAATCTAGTGTTTCAGATCCAATCACTCCGCTAGCTTTAAAAACAACGGTTATTGCCGATAAGCCTGAGGAAGTGGTTTCTAAAGCTATTGCAGATCAAGAAATCGTAGGCACCGTGAAAAATGAAAAAGGTGAGCCTCTGGCGGGGGTATTAATTTATAGCAAAGGTGAATTCTCACCACAGTTGAGTGATGAGAGTGGTCAATATCGTATTGCGTTTAAACCTAATAACGCAGATTTACTTATGCACTTTAGGCTAGATGGATACGATAAATTCAAGACCTCGATAGCTCCTGCTGATTTTTCTGGAGAGTCAACGCTCGTTCGCGATGTTGTTTTAAACGAAGCCTTGGATACGAAATCAACCACCAATTTGCGCGGCAGAGTCACAAACCCGAATGGCGAAGGCGTTGCAGATCAACAAATTTATTTAATCACCTTGGGCGACTACACTGAAAACGAGGTACGATTTTTCGATTTTGCGAGTACCGATGAGAACGGTTATTTTGTGCTGGACGATATATCCATCAATACTCGCTATCAATTGCAGGTGCTGGCGGGTAATGGTTACGGCAAAACAGAAGTCAGTGATATTTTGGTAAACAACAATATGCCAGATATCGATGTTATTCTCTCTGATCAGTCATTTACTAGCGTTTCGGGTCAATTGATTGATCGCGAGGGTGTCCCTTTACCCAATGTAAACATTACTGTGAGTAGTATTTCAGGTGGTGATGTTAATGCTGAAGAAAATAATCAGATTGAATTAGTCACAGATGATGCAGGGATTTTTCAACTGGATAGATTTCCTGAAGGCGAGACAATGTTTAGCCTAAAAACACCCGCTGAGATTGAAATAACGGGCGTAACATTAACCCAAATAAATGTGGAAAATATTGTATTACCCATCGATGTAGGCAGTCATTTTGTATCGGGTATTGTCAGCAATAGCGCAGGTGAAATTGTGCAAGATGCTATTGTCACGATGCAATCGACGTATTCAATCGGGAATATTAATAGCGTGTCCGTTCGATCCCTGAAAACCGATGATTCAGGTGTTTTTGCCTTTGAAAACTTTGGGCCTGATATTCGTTATATTAATGTGGCAAAGAGCGGATATATCTCACAAACGGTTATTCACGAAGTGGATGCATCGGGCAGTCAAATTATGATTGTATTGGACCGCGTCGAGTAGTTTTTTAAAGGAAAAAGACACCCCCCACCTTTTGACTTATTTTACTCGCCCTTCGGATCGTCGTCACTGACGCTCCTTTGTTGCCTCAATATCGTTCGATTTTCGGTTTTGCCGCGCTAAATGTAAGTGCATTTTTATCTGTTTAATTGCTCGATTTCATTCATTCAAACTCACAATTATTAAGATCTGATTAGATTAATTTAATATTTTTCAAAATAATTTGCTTAATTTTTAACCAATTTCAATAGAGCAATAAACATCCTCTTACAAACAGATTCTATTTCCATAGATATCATTTACTTAACCCATATTTAAACCTGTTTAAAAATCAATTTTTTCAGGATGAAAACCTCATATTTTTGATCTTTTGCACGATATTCATTGAATTGTGTTTTGGAACTTTCTCGTTGTAGCGGGCCTCTCAATATCCATGTAGCAAAAAAGATACATGTATCATTTTCGCTACACTTTGAATAAAAAATGCTTTAAAAAAATTATTATGGAGTACACAAAAATGGATATCAAAAGTACACAATTTAGAAAGTTAGTTGTCGAGAAGGCGATGCAAGCTGTTAATGTGGTGGGTATGAGCCTTGTAATAAGTATCGGCATGGCTACGGTTGCTGCTGCCCACAGCGGTGGTTATGTAAGCGATGGTAATGGCAATGTCGTTCGTGATGGCAATGGTAATTGCGTCAGAGCTGCGTTGGGAAATCCTTTTCCTGAGTGTGAACCTAAAATTATGCGAGGCCAAGATATTAAAAAGCCCGCCGAGCCAAAGCCTGTGGTGATTGCCCCACCACCAAAACCAGTTAAGGTCGTTGTGCCTCCACCACCAAAGCCAGTAGTCAAAGCGCCACCTAAGCCACGCATGATGACTAAAGTATTGCGCTTAAATGAAGCCTCAGGTGCAAATTTTGGATTTGATAAGGATAATCTCACTGATAAAGCACAACAGCAGTTATCGAGCTTTGCGGCGACGGTGAGAAGTTCAAAGATTAATCCTTCAAATGTTTCGATTGTTGGTCATACCGACAGCACCGGACCTGAGAGTTATAACCAAACGCTGTCTGAGAGACGTGCGAATTCTGTAGCGAGTTATTTATCGAATCAAGGTATCGATAGACGCGCAATGCAGGTTTCTGGCAGAGGCGAGTCACAACCGGTTGCGAGTAATAAAACTCGTGCAGGACGCGCACAAAATCGTCGTGTTGATATCCGCGTGACAGGCCAGCGTACGATAACGGTAAAACAATAATATAAGCCGTTATTACGTGAGAGGGTTCAAGGCCAGATTTATTCTGGCTTTGGGCTTTTAGGGTTGTTGGACTTTCTAGAGATGCAAGTATAGAAAAGATAATTGAAAAGACACCCCCCTACTTTTATGGCTTTTCAACCTCTTAATGTAAATGTCAAATGAAGATATACAAGATAAGTTTTGTGTTGTTATTAACTCTTAATTTATGAATATAAAAATTGCATTGAGCTACCTTCTGTCAGACATTACTGTTTGCGTACAACTAATTTATATAATATATATTTCACCCGTTCTAAAGTTTTATTTTACTTTTTATGGGAAATCCCAAGAAGAAGATACTGTTATTACTCTCTAACTCATCGAGGAATCTTGGGCGCCCCATTATGAATTTTCATTCTTTAAAAATTTCTAAAATACTTTTAATCACGTTATTTATCGTAGCCAGTAATCGCTATGTCCAAGCAGCTGACGACTCCACTCAAATTAGATTAAGCTATAAACATATCGAATATCTAAATTTTACGGGTACTGCGGTAGGGGCTGCTAAAGAGTTCAATGCTAACGAATTAATACCTACTAATGCCATCGGCCAAGTAACATTCGGTTCGAATCAATCCATTAATTTGGGGACTTTAGGTTTAAACTCGAATATTCCAGGGGATTGTACTTTGGACTTTAACACTATTAACAATTTTAGATTAGTTCACCAAACATTAGGACAGACACTCACTTCTTATCAATTAAAGTATAAAAATACAAATATCAGCCAAGGAAATAACAATCAGATCGTTTTACCTTGTACTTCACCGCTTAGTAATATTGATTTTAAAGCGACTGGCGCCATTACTGAAGCGCCGAGTAAAGGTGTATATCAAGATATCATTAGAATTACGGTCACCTCGGAATAACGTTGTATTTCGAGTAGTTCAAAAGCTTTAGATCATGTTTTTGATTTTTTAATTCCCTTATCAAATTTCTGTTGTTTTTCATCTATTTAAAATACCTTCTATACTCTGAGAATATTTTAAATATATGGAGTTTCTATGTCAGAACAATTTTCTACATACAATCCCAAAAAAACTAAAGCTTCATTATTCATTACTCAAAACAAACGGCAATGTTTTGCGGTCACCCAAATATTGATCGCGGCGATTATTTTGGCTGCATACTATGTGGGTGATAACACCCAATACGCCGATTTAAGAGCGTGGTTTGTGGTGCTATTTATATTTACCGTGATTCCCGTGGCTGATCATTTAATTGGGGAAGACGATAGCAATCTCGATGAAGAAAGCATCGAAAACCTAAAAAACGATAAGTATTATCGCTTTATCACGATCTCGGTGTTGCCTATTTATGCCTGTTTATTGGTATGGGGCATGGTTGCATTTACCCAATGGGAGGCGCTGTCACTAATTGGTCAAATTGGCTGGATTGTATCCATTGGTGTTTATGGTGGCTCAATCGGGATTACCGCAGCGCATGAATTAGTGCATAAGACGGAAAAACTCGAGAATATAAGCGGCGGTTTGCTGTTGTCCTTAGTCTCTTATGCGGGTTTTAAAATCGAACATGTTTACGGTCATCACGTGAATGTTTCGACACCTGCAGATACCTCCTCATCACGCTATGACCAGTCGTTATACTCTTTTGTACCACAGGCTTATGTGAAAAATTTTACCAATGCTTGGGGCTTGCAGGTGAAACGCTTGGCGCGTCAAAATTTAGGCTTTTTTAGTTTCAAAAACGAATTGATTTGGTATAACGCTTTGAGTGTAGCAATACTGCTAGGATTTATTGCTTGGCAAGGTTGGATAGGCGCGCTGTATTTTCTCGGGACGAGTTTTGTCGCATTTACTTTATTAGAGATTATCAATTATATCGAACACTATGGATTGCATCGTCAAAAGATGGAAAACGGCCGTTACGAGCGCGTCACACCTGAACATTCATGGAACTCGAATCACTTGATTTCAAATTTATATTTATTTCAGTTACAACGCCATTCAGATCATCACGCAAATGCGATTCGACGTTATCAAACATTGAGAAGCTATGATTATTCACCGCAATTACCCGCGGGTTATGCCACCATGGCTTTATTGGCTTTGGTGCCACCGTTATGGCGCAAAGTGATGAACCCCAGAGTAGAAGCCTATTATCAAGGGCGCATGGATGTGTTGACGGATGGCTGATAACAAGCAAAGTAATGCATTGCTTGATAATGCTTATAAGCTTGAATCACCCGATGATAATATCGATTATTATGATGCATTCGCCGAGACCTATGAAAAGGATTTTGCCGACGCGTTAGGTTATTACTATCCACAAAAAATAGCAGAAATCTATCACAAAAATTGTACCCATAAAGATACTCCACTAGTCGATATAGGTTGTGGAACGGGGCTTTTAGCTGAGGCTTTAGAAATCTCATCAAATCAAATAGATGGCGTAGATATATCAGCTAAAATGTTGGTTATTGCCAAACACAAAAAGCGTTATCGAAATCTCTACAAAGTTGATTTAACACAATCACTTGATTCGATTAAGAATAACTACGGCGCAGTCTTGTCGGTAGGTACATTTACTTCAGGCC
>CALJIH010000027.1 GCA_937974135.1 uncultured Cocleimonas sp.
TGTTGATACAGGAGGGCAAGTGCATGCTCTCAACAACATCAATTTCACCTTAAAGAGTGGAGAAATACTCTCGGTACTTGGTCCATCAGGCTGTGGTAAAACTACCCTATTAAATATAATCGCTGGATTCAATCGCCCTACTGGTGGTGCTGTATATCTCGGTGATGAGGAAATAGAGGGTCCTGGGGTCAACAGAGGAATGGTTTTCCAGCAGGGTGCACTTTTTGAATGGTTAACCGTATCTGAAAATGTAGATTTTGGCTTACGTATGAAAGGCACTGATCCAAAAACAAGTCGTAAGATGGTTGATGAATGGCTTGATATTGTTGGTTTGGCAGGTTTTGGTGATGTACCTACTTATCAATTATCAGGTGGCATGCAACAACGTATCGCTCTTGCACGTTGTTTAATTAATGATCCTGATCTTATCCTCATGGATGAGCCACTAGGTGCACTGGATGCGCTAACCCGTGAAAAAATGCAAGGACTTGTTCTTAAAATATGGAAAGAAACAGGCAAGACAATCATGATCATAACTCATTCTGTAGAAGAAGCACTTCTTCTTGGAGAGAGGCTTTTTGTAATGGCTCCACGTCCGGGTCGCCTACATAAAGAGTACAAACTTCCTTTTGCTGACCGAGGGGTAACCGAAGATACGCGTGACATCAAAAACAGCAAAGAATTTATCGATGTTCGAGAAGAAATTCTTACCATGATTTGGGATATGGAAGAAGAAATTATGGGGCAGGTGTAACTATGTTAGATTTTCTATTTGAATACAGAGGCCTCATTGTAGGTACATTATTTATTGCGCTGATTGCTGCGGTTATATGGGCTTATTATTATGGTCGTAATTTAATTCGCACTGAAAAAACAGATGCTGTTTTTGGGAATCCTGAGCGAGCTTTAGGTGGCTGGCACTGGGTTATCACTGGTGTAAGTACGATTTTAATTGCTTGGCTCTATTTTTCTTGGGATGCCGCTAGAGCATTTCACCCAAATGCAGCCAATGAATTATGTCAAGTCGGAAAACTCTCTTACGCGGCAAATCCTGTTCGTTCAGTTTTTCCATTAGAAAAGGGGTTCCTTAAAGGCACAAGCTTACTTGTTCGTGAAAATAAACAATTAAGCACATTGTCCGAACAAGTCGAAAGATTAGGTTATTCTGATACAGAAAAATCAAAAGCAGTTGAAACCATTACTCTAATGCGCAAAGCAATAACGGGAATGACTTCGCCAGAATTTTTAGATCCTGCAATTGAAGGTCAGTTTACTGAGATTTCCTCACGCATTGATGCACTCACAGCAAAAATGGCAGATGATAGTTATCCTGGTGAACCTTCTGAAAAACAGAAAGCTGCTGCCGCAAAAAATTCGCGTTGGGGGGATTCCGGAAATGAAATTCCTAATGCACCTGCAAGCCCGCGTGGATACAAGTTTGATGCCGCCGCAAAAGAAATGAAAACGATTTCGAGTGATTTCTTAAAAATAAGAAATAAAAATACTCATTTCTTAGCGCAGGTTGATGAGCTGAAAGCACAAATTGCAGCACTAAAAGCACAAAATGAATCAGCAACGGGTTTGGATGACTTACTTATTGCGAATCGTAATGATTTTGTTAAGGGCTTAACAAGAGTATTACAACGTGTTGACGATGGAAATATTTTCCCTCCTGATGCGCTTAACAGCGTTCAAAACTCATTAGAAAAACTTGATAGCGAGCAGAAAAGTCAACAAGGTTTCTTGAGATTCTATGATGCCGTAATGATGCCAGGTGGAGAAGTTAGATCTGGTAGTAGTTCGTGTAGTGAACAAGGATCAGGTCGTTGGTTACCTAAGCCATCAGACACGCTTCGCACATTGACGCGTATCTCTAATCCAAATATTGGCTATAAGGGTTACCCATTATTGTGGTACAAAATGAAGCCATTTGGAGAAATGGTTGATTTCCTCGTACCGGACTTCATCACTTCGTTTATTCCTGGAGATTTCCCTCGCCATGATATCAATGGTGTAGTAACGCCAAACCTTAAAAGTAAGGTACATGATTTTGCTACGGGTAATTTTGAAACTTTCAAAGTTCCGATGCCAGCAGGTCATGTATGGGATTCTTTGCTCAGAGTTTTAGCAGGCCTCTTCTTCGGTATTATCTTGGGTGTTCCACTTGGTTTGTTTATGGGGCTGTCAAGATTCTCGAAAGGTTTCTTCGATCCTATGATTGAGCTTTATCGTCCGGTTCCTCCGCTCGCTTGGGCTCCACTGATCTTAACGATTTTTGGTATAAATGATGATGGTAAAATCTTCTTATTATTTATGGTTGCCTTCGCGATTATGGTTATTTCTGCAAGAACGGGCGCAACAGGTACTCATCTCTCTAAAATCCATGCCGCGCATTCTTTAGGTGCGACTAATAAACAAATCTTACGTAAAGTTATTTTGCCAAATTCGCTACCAGAGATACTGACAGGTATTCGAATTGCTATTGGTGTTTGTTGGGGTACTTTGGTTGCGGCAGAGATGCTTGCGGGTACTACAGGTATAGGTTTCGTAGAAAACGTTGCACGTAAGCAATCTGACTATGAAATTATCTGGACTACTATTATCATCCTTGGTTTATTAGGATTGTTATTTGACTTAATGATGCGTTGGGTTATTGATAAATCAATCCCGTGGAGAGGTAAAGGCTAATCAGCTTTACCGCAGTAATAATACTGTACATACAAAAAAGGCGAACTCTGTAGTTCGCCTTTTTTGTGAAAGTTGATTTCAGTCATTTATCAATGAGTAAAAGACACCCCCCTACTTTTAGTCATTCTTTCTGTATTGAGCAATGTTTAGCGATAAGTATTACTTTTATATGCTAATGATTAGCTAAGTGATTCGATCATTCTTTGAATAGCGACCATTCCGGGATCATCCATTCCGACGGTACGTTCGCCAAATATTCTTGCACGGCCTATTTTACATTGCTGATTTTTAAAATCTGAAAGTGCTGATTCGCTAGCTGATTTAGCTGAACTCAAAAGAACAACAGGATCATCAATACCCTTGGTAGCATCAATCACAGCTTGCAAGGAATCTAGCACCGTTTTATCTCCGAGACTTGCTCCACCTCTGGCAATCATAGCATCTTGGCCTGCTTGTAATAAAGTTGAAACCTCAGTCCAAGCTACTTGCTCCTGTCCCTTGGTTTGTTTGCCTGCGGCCATTAAAGCAGTTGCCATCAAAGTGCCAAAACTCGAACCAGAAACTTTTGTAATCGCTTTTGCACATTCAAATAAAGCCATACCAACATCAGTTGGCATATCGTCTTTAACGGTTTGAATATTATTAAAACCATTGATTAGGGTAACACCAAGGTCGCCGTCACCTATCTTTCCATCTAATTCATTTAGTTCTTCACCGACCACATTTATATTGGCATGAATCGCATCAACTCCCGCTTTTAAGCTCTCAGTTGTAAAACTCATTTTAGATTTCTCCAGAATGGACACTCAGCATCAGCGCCCAATAAATCTTCTAATTGATCATCCAATTTCATAATTGTTAATGATGCGCCTGCCATTTCCATAGAAGTTGCGTAATTACCTACCATTGGAAAAACGATATTGACGCCAATGGCATCAAGTCTTGCTTTCACTCGGCGATATATTAAAAATAATTCTTCGATTGGCGTTGCACCCAAACCATTAACTAACACTGACACCTTATCTTGATTGTTCAATGGCATATCTTTCAAAATGAAATCAACCATTTCGTCTGTCACTTCATCAACAGGCTTAACTTTGCCACGCCAAACTCCTGGCTCGCCGTGAATACCCATGCCTAATTCGATTTCATCATCGCCAATTTCAAAAGTCGGCTTACCTGCTTGAGGGACAGTACATGAAGATAATGCCACTCCAATTGAGCGACAATTATCAGCGGCTTTTTGCGCCGCAACTGTTGTTTCTTCAAGAGAAAGCCCAGAAGCTGCTGCCGCTCCCGCAATTTTAAATACATATACTAAACCTGCTACACCTCTACGCTTTTCAGCTTCTTCAGGGCCTGCACTAGCAACATCATCC
>CALJIH010000028.1 GCA_937974135.1 uncultured Cocleimonas sp.
AATGGATGAAAAAGTGACTTCTGCTTTAGCACTGGTTCATCAACGTTTTTCTACCAATACCTTCCCGACTTGGGATTTGGCACATCCGTTTAGAATGATCGCACATAACGGAGAAATAAATACCAACCGCGGTAATCAAAATTGGATGGCAGCGCGTCAAAGTTCAATGAAATCAGATTTGATTGGCGAGGATATGGAAAAGATTTGGCCGGTAATACCAGAAGGTCAATCTGACACAGCTGCGCTAGATAATGCCCTTGAGCTAATGGTTGCTGGCGGTTATTCATTAACCGAAGCGATGACAATGCTAATTCCTGAAGCATGGCATGGCAATGATGATATGCAAGCTGATCGCACTGCTTACTATCAATACAACGCTGCATTAATGGAGCCATGGGATGGTCCTGCTGCGGTTGCTTTTACGGATGGCCGACAAATAGGAGCAATGTTAGATCGAAATGGACTCAGACCCGCGCGCTATTTAGTCACTGATGATGATTTGGTGGTGATGGCATCAGAAATGGGTGTGCTAGACATTCCTGAAAATAAGATTGTGAAAAAATGGCGACTCCAGCCAGGAAAAATGTTCCTTATCGATATGGAAGAAGGCCGTATCGTATCTGATGAAGAACTAAAGTCTGCCTTGGCAAATGCGAACCCTTACAAGCAGTGGTTAGACGACGCGCAATACAGATTAGGTCACATCGAAATTGGAGATTGTACGCCCGAACCTTTGGCAAAAGATGAATTGTTGAAACAACAACAAGCATTCGGGTACACCCAAGAGTACATAAAATTCTTACTAGAACCGATGGTTGCTAAAGGCATGGAAGCAACAGGTTCGATGGGTGTAGATAGTCCTGTAGCCGTGTTATCACATCGCGCTCGACATATCTCCAATTACTTTAAGCAAAATTTTGCACAAGTGACGAATCCACCGATTGATCCGATTCGTGAAGAAATTGTGATGTCATTGGTAACATTGATTGGCCCACGCCCGAATTTATTAGGCCATGAAAACAAAGGCAGCAGCATGCGCCTAGAAATGGAACAACCCATTTTGACCAATGAGCAAATTGCTGAAATTCGCCATATCGATAAAGAAAGTGGTGAAGCATTCAAAACAAAAACCTTGGACATTACCTACGACGCTGTATTACGCGGTGGTGGTATGACCAATGCGTTGAAACTTTTATGCGAAGCTGCGCAAGAAGCCGTAGAGGGTAAATATAACATTCTTATTTTATCTGATCGCGCGGTATCACCTGACCGTTTGGCATTGCCTGCGTTATTAGCGACTTCTGCAGTTCATCATCATCTGATTAAAACCGGATTAAGAACTGAGACTGGTCTGGTTGTTGAAACAGGTGCAGCGCTTGAAATTCATCACTTTGCAACACTTGCGGGTTATGGTGCTGAGGCGATTAATCCTTGGTTAGCGCTAGAAACTGTGGATGATAATCTTGCTAGTTTTGATCCAGATATGGATATTGAAACTGCCCACAAAAACTACATTAAATCAGTGGGTAAAGGTTTGAAGAAAGTGATGTCGAAAATGGGTATTTGTACCTATCAATCCTATTGTGGTGCGCAGATTTTCGATGCTGTGGGTTTATCGACTGAATTTGTCGATAAATACTTTACTGGTACTGCTACGACTATCGAAGGTATTGGTTTAAAAGAAATTTCTCGTGAAGCTCGCCGTTGTCATCAGCGCGGTTACGGTAATAAAAAATTGTATGAAAAGCATCTAGATGTAGGTGGTGATTATGCTTATCGAGTACGTGGTGAAAAACACGTATGGACACCTGCAACTATTTCAAAATTGCAACACGCGGTTCGTGGTAATGATGCTAAAAGTTTTGAAGAATTTTCAAAAATCATCGACGAACAATCTGAAGGTTTGTTAACGCTGAGAGGTTTAATGGACTTTGACTTTTCAGGTCAGTCGGTTTCTATAGATGAGGTAGAACCTGCCAAAGAGATTGTAAAACGTTTTGCTACGGGTGCGATGTCATTCGGCAGTATTTCTCACGAGGCGCATTCTACACTAGCGGTGGCAATGAATGAGATTGGTGCAAAATCAAATACTGGTGAGGGTGGTGAGGAGGTCGATCGCTTTAAGCCATTAGATGATGGCAGCATGAATCCAATGCGCTCTGCAATCAAACAGGTGGCTTCGGGTCGCTTTGGTGTGACCGCAGAATATCTGGTGAATGGCGACGATATTCAAATAAAAATGGCACAGGGTGCTAAGCCTGGTGAGGGTGGTCAATTACCCGGTCACAAAGTAGACGAACGAATTGGCGCAGTACGTCATTCAACCCCAGGCGTTGGATTAATTTCACCTCCACCACATCATGATATCTATTCGATTGAAGACTTGGCTCAGTTGATTCATGATTTAAAGAATGTAAATCCAAAAGCACGAATTTCAGTAAAACTAGTATCAGAAGTAGGCGTGGGAACAGTTGCTGCAGGCGTGAGTAAGGCTCATGCGGATCATTTAACTATTTCTGGTTATGACGGTGGTACAGGTGCTTCGCCATTAACATCGTTACGACATGCAGGCTCACCTTGGGAGATAGGTCTTGCTGAAACGCATCAAACCTTGGTCATGAACAAACTTAGAAGCCGAATTTGTGTGCAAGCAGACGGTGGTCTGAGGACAGGTCGTGATGTAGTTATTGCCGCCTTATTAGGTGCGGATGAATTTGGTTTTGCAACCGCTCCATTGATTGCTGAAGGTTGTATCATGATGCGAAAGTGTCATCTCAATACCTGCCCTGTTGGGGTCGCGACGCAAGATCCCGAATTACGCAAGAAATTCACTGGTAAGCCAGAGCATGTGGTGAATTACTTCTTCTTCGTTGCTGAAGAAATGCGTCAGTTAATGGCGAAACTTGGCTTTAGAACAGTATCTGAAATGGTTGGTCAATCAGATAAGATTCATATGAAAGAAGCGATTAATCACTGGAAAGCAAAAGGTTTAGATTACAGTCGCTTATTAGCAAAACCTCGAGCTGCTTCTCATGATGTTGTGCATCATACTATGGAACAAGATCATGGTATTGATGAAGCCTTAGATAATCAGCTAATTGCACAAGCTCAACCTGCATTAGAAAACGGTGAAAAAGTTGATATTAATATCGATATTTATAACCACAATCGTACTTTTGGCACCATGCTATCCGGCAGAGTTGCTGAAAAGTATGGTCACGCAGGCTTACCAGAAGATACGATCAATATTAATGCCTCAGGCACTGCAGGTCAGTCACTTGGCGCTTGGTTGACCAAGGGTGTGACCCTAAGACTTTCCGGCGAGGGCAATGATTACGTTGGTAAAGGCCTATCTGGTGGTAAATTAATAATTCATCCTCCTGAAGCCTGCAAAATTGAAAAAGCTGAAGAAAACATTATTGTGGGTAACACAGTTTTATACGGTGCAATTTCTGGAGAAGCTTACTTTAATGGTGTAGGTGGCGAACGCTTCTGTGTACGCAATTCTGGGGCGACTGCGGTGGTTGAAGGCCTTGGTGATCACGGTTGTGAGTACATGACTGGAGGCATCGTTGTTTGTTTAGGTGAAACAGGTAGAAACTTTGCAGCAGGCATGTCAGGTGGTATCGCTTATGTTTTCGATGAAGAAAATAAATTTAGTCAACGCTGTAATACTGAAATGGTTGAATTAGAAAAAATCCAGCCGGATAGTGCTAACGTCGATGTTTCTAATATCTTAGAAGCAGATGCAACTCGCTTGAAGCAACTGATTGAAAAACACTATGAAAATACGGGTTCTGAACGTGCGCAAATGATGCTGGAAAATTGGGATGACGTTCTTACGAAGTTCATCAAGGTTATGCCTACAGATTACAGAAAAGCACTTGAAGCTCGTCAAAGTAAAAAAGCTGCGGCATAGCAGTTATATAGATATACGAAGTAAATATAAGGTTAGTTAGGAAAGATTATGGGTAAGGCAACAGGATTTAAAGAATACGAACGTCAAGATAGAGCTTATAAGCCTGTTGAAGAACGAGTGGTTCACTTTAAAGAGTTCGTTATTCCGCTAGAAGAGCAAGAACTTCAAACCCAAGGCGCGCGTTGCATGGATTGTGGTATTCCGTTTTGCCATGATGGTCCAAATGGTGGCTGCCCAGTAAATAATATGATTCCTGATTGGAATGATATGGTTTATCACGGTGAATGGCAGGAGGCCCTAGAAAGCTTACATTCAACCAATAATTTTCCAGAGGTAACAGGACGTATCTGTCCAGCGCCTTGCCAAGAATCTTGTACTTTAAACATCAATGATAATTCGGTGACAATAAAAACAATTGAGCAAGCCATTATTGATAAAGGTTTCGAAAATGGTTGGGTGAAACCAGAAATTTGCGATAAGAAAACGGGCAAAAAAATAGCTATCGTGGGATCTGGTCCTGCGGGTATGGCAGCGGCGCAACAACTGGTGCGTGTTGGCCATGATGTCACTGTTTACGAAAAGGAAGTAGAAGTTGGCGGTTTAATGCGTTTTGGTATCCCCGATTTCAAACTAGATAAAGAAATTATTAAACGTCGCGTAGAACAAATGGAAGCCGAAGGCGTTAAATTTATTACTAATACAAAGATTGGTGTGGATCTTGAAGCTAAACAGCTTTTGGCTGACTACGATGCAGTTGCCTTAACTGGTGGCTCCGAAAAGCCACGCGATCTGACCATTCCTGGGCGTGGTCTTAAAGGAATCTATTATGCGATGGATTACCTAAAAGCGAATACCAAATACGTACAAGGCATTCACGGTGAAGAAAACGTGATTTCTGCAAAAGGCAAACACGTTGTGGTCATCGGTGGTGGTGATACTGGTTCTGACTGTATCGGCACATCAACGCGTAATGGCGCAGCTTCTGTGACTCAACTAGAAATCATGCCACAACCTCCTGAAAAAGAAGACAAAGGTTTAGTATGGCCAGACTGGCCTAATAAAATGCGCACCTCATCATCGCAAGAGGAAGGCTGTGAGCGTTTATTTTCTGTTGCTACCAAAGAATTTATTGATGACGACAATGGTAATATTTCAGCTATCCAGTGTGTCAAAGTGGAATGGCTTAAAGACGAAGCTGGGAAGTGGCAGCTAAGTGAAATTGAAGGTTCTGAATTTGAATTAAAAGCTGATATTGTTACTTTGGCTATGGGTTTTGTGCATCCAGTACATCGTGGCATGTTAAATGAATTAGATATCGAACTTGATGCCTTAGGTAATGTAAAGGGTTCAACGGAAGGTTCAGAAGCTTATACGACATCCATCGAAAAAGTATTTAGCGCAGGTGATATGCGTCGCGGACAGTCATTGGTTGTCTGGGCAATTCGTGAGGGTAGACAGTGTGCGCATGCGATTGATACGTTTTTGATGGGATATACCTCACTCCCACGTTAAAAGTATTCATCTTTCGTCCTGAGATTAGTCATTTCTGCGTTGGAAAAATGATCACTTACATTTGTAAGCTCATATTTACCGCCTTGAACTGACTAACCTCAGAACAAAATATGAACACTTTAATTTTCTCAAGATAAGTCCTAAAAAGTTAAAACAGCCTAAAAGTAGGGGGGTGTCTTTTATCACTCTGTTTTCTCGTTTGTTGAAACTTATTTGTACTATCCTTTACCTAATAAGTATTCCTTAATTTAATTCTAATCTATGGCATCAGGACGTATTCCACGCGAATTTATTGACGACCTGCTCACTCGAGCGGATGTTGTCGATGTCATCAATGCGCGCGTTCCATTAAAGAAGAAGGGGCGTGAATATGGTGCTTGTTGTCCGTTTCATAATGAGAAAACCCCGTCATTTACGGTAAGTCCGAGCAAACAATTTTATCATTGTTTTGGATGTGGTGTGCATGGCTCTGCGATTACCTTTTTAATGGAATACGAACACCTTGATTTTGTTGAGGCTATTGAGTCACTTGCAGATTCAATGGGTGTTATTGTACCTAGAGAAAAAGGTGGAAAAGGGCCTAGCCCTGAACAACAGCAACGAAGTAAAGACCTTTATTCTTTACTTGAAGACGCTAATAATTATTATCAATTACAGCTTAAAAATACGCCTCAAGCGATTGATTATCTTAAAAATAGAAATCTAAGTGGCGAAATTTGTAAACGTTTTAATATCGGCTATTCCATAAGCGGTTGGGATAATGTGTTAAAACACTTTGCGAATAATAAATCACACCATTATTCTGAGCAGCAGTTGATCGACTCTGGATTAGTGATCCAAAAAGACGATGGAAAAATGTACGATCGATATCGCGAGCGTATTATGTTTCCTATTCGTAATCGAAAAGGGCAGGTAATTGGTTTTGGCGGTCGTGTTTTAGGTGATGATCTACCGAAATACATTAATTCTCCTGAAACCACTGTTTTCCACAAAGGTCGTGAGTTATATGGGTTTTATGAAGCGCGAAAAAATACTCAAAAGTTAGAACGTATTATCGTCGTTGAAGGTTATATGGACGTCATAGCTTTAGCACAATTTGATATCTCCTATGCTGTGGCTACGTTGGGTACAGCAACAACCCAAGATCACATCAAACAATTGTTTAGGGCAGTACCCGAAGTTATTTTCTGTTTCGATGGTGACCGAGCTGGACGTGAAGCTGCTTGGCGTGCCTTAGAGAATGCCATATCAGTGATGCAAGACGGTAAAGAAATACGTTTCTTGTTTTTACCCGATGGTGAAGATCCCGATACCCAGATTCGAAAAATAGGTAAAGACGCCTTTGAAGATAACTATCAAAAAGCATCTTCGTTAAATGCTTACTTTATTGAAAATCTGAATGAGCGATTTAATATATCATCGGATGAAGGAAAAGCGCGATTTGTTCAAGAAGCAGCAAAATTATTGCAATTAATGCCAGATTCTTTAATAAAAGATCAACTCATTTTACGTTTATCGAAACAGACGAATATTGATGAAAGTATTTTACGAAAACGAAATCTTGCTTCTCAATTAGTTGCTGACCAATTTGCAAATACTAAGCAAAACAATAAGGTATCGCGAATTAGTAACAGAGAGGTTAGGCAAACTCCCGTTCGTTATGCAATTTCATTGATCCT
>CALJIH010000029.1 GCA_937974135.1 uncultured Cocleimonas sp.
AAGATATCAAAGATTGGTAGTTTGATTTTGCCAAAAAATTCCTCGTCATCTGTCCCCATTCCTATACTAATAAAAACTACAATGGGCGTTTGCGTTTGAGCATCTTGGTAGATTTTTTTATTTGCAAGGTAATATGCCGCCATTCTTGCTCCCATACTATGCGCAACTATGGCAATCCGTTTTGCACCTTGAGCGGTCAATTGACGAATTCCCGCATCAATTCTTGCCGGAACATCTTTCATCAATGGCTCATAATCTTTGCCTTCGGCTTCATTTTTTAAAACAGGTAATTGTAGCGACAAAGTATTCCACCCTGTTTCTGCCAATTCAACGCGCAATGGTTGTATCACCGCAGGCCAATCAGGATGAATGCCAATTCCATGAAGAATGATCACACCTAGCTCTTTGGGACTTTCAGCTAAGGTTTCGATCGCCAGAAAGTTATGTTTGCCGTTATGCAATTGAATGGCTTCACCATCAAGTAATGAATCACTGATTTGTTCTGCCCAGCGCTTTTCTTTTTCTAAATCACTCGCTATGACATGCTGACTTGAAAAAAAAGAGATTAAGGTGACTAGCAAAAGAATATAGCTTTGCATAATCAAGTTATCCGTTTTTATGAAACAAAACGGTAAGCTTGCTAAAAAGTGGGGGGGTGTCTTTTTATGCTTCATATTAACTCCAATTGTCATCTCTGACGTAGAGCTAACCGTAACCGATAATGGGCTGTTTTAAAATATCTAATCAGAATTATCAGTAATAGTTACAGCGCTAACCACTCTGCTGCAATCACATCACCCGACAAATGTTGTATAGAGCCTACAGCATTCTTTTTGAATTTACGGCGTTTCACATCGTTGTAGAAAAGCGTGTCGATGGCCTCACTGAACGCATCAACATTTTCATTTTCAACTAAAAGTCCGTTTTCATTATGTTTCACTATTTCACGCGGGCCCGTTGGGCAGTCTGTGGCAACCACAGGGCATTGCAACGCAAGTGCTTCGATTAAGACCATTGGAAATGCCTCTGTTCGACTGCTCAAGGTAAGGAATTTTGCACCAGCAAGATAAGGAAATGGGTTACTCTGTGTGCCAACAAAATGTACTTTATCGTATAGCTGTAAAGCATTCACTTGATTCTCTAAACTCCCGCGTAACTCACCGTCACCGACAATAATGAGATCACAATCTTCTTTCATTTTACTTTTAGCATAAGCATCTATGAGCAAATCATAACGCTTCACTTCGTGAAAACGCCCGAGTGCGACGATATAGGGCTTGGGGTGCTGAAACGGCTCATCTACCTGTGCCTGCACCGCTTCTGCATCAACTGGGTTATAAATTCGAGAAACATTTTTTAAACCGAAATCACTGCGTAAAATTGATGCAACATCTTCAGAGACTGCAATCACATTTTTTACACGATGATAGGTTTGTTTGAGTAAAAATGATTCGAAGAAACTTAACTCGCGTGGATTACAGTGCACCGACAAAGCAGCGTCTTTGAATACCATAGCCGTCGGAAAATTAGCGGTTTCCATAAAACCATAAACATGATCGTATTGAGCTTCTTCGATATGCGCTTTGAGTTTCTTTGCACGTTTAAATACGTTAAACACTTTACCTAATAGTTTTGATGACTGTGGGCAGTCCAAGTGCACTAAATCGCCCGGCACTTGATAATGGATTTCATCATCTTGAAAGATAATGATGCTAACTTCATTCTCTTTTGCTAAGGCATCAGCGAGATTAATAGCCACACGTTGGCCACCGCCAAGGTCTAAATCTGCAATTACAATAGCGATCTTTTTCATTAGGTTTTACTGTGTGGGTAATTTATTTGTATGATTATTGATTAATTTTTATACAATTGGAAACCTATGTTGATAGATGGTGCGATTTAACCGCGGAATCAGTTAAAACAGAATAAAAAAGACACCCCCCTACTTTTGTAAGGTTTTAACAAAACATACTCTTGTACTAGCTTAAGCTTTTTCAATAACTTTTATAGATCAAAAAGTCAGATCAAAACCTATTTTAGATAACCAATTTTTTTCTTGAATCAAATCTGCTTCAAGTAACGCCTGTTCATTCAAATCACCTTCAACAATCAAATGCAGATGGTTTTCTTTGCCTTCAACGTCAGGATATATTTCAAGATTCTGTCGCGGTCGGTGTAGTAATACCGAAAGACGCAACAAAACAATCAGATAGATTACTGTAGAACGCTCGTTTTCAGATAACTCATCCAATAACTCAGTAGAAAGTTTTTTGCGCTGTGAACTCACTAATACCGATAACCAATGTTGTCTGCGATTAGTAAAACCCGGAATATCCGCGTATTCAAGAATATGTGAGCCTTGTAGGTGATGCTTATCATGGGTAATGCTCATACCCAATTCATGGAGATCAGCCGCCCAACCTAGAGTTTGTTTTCGCTTTTTCGACAAACCCCAACTTTTTCGTAATTTTTTAAAGCAATGTAGTGCCGTTTTTTTAACCAAAGTCGCGTGAGTCACATCGATATTAAATCTCTGGGTTAAATCACGCACGCTACGATCACGAACATCTTCGTGTTTAATTCTGCCCAATAAATCGTAAAGTAAGCCTTCTCGAAGAGCACCTTCGGACACCTTCATGGTATCAATTCTGAGTGCTTCAAATACCGCGATCAAAATAGCTAAGCCACCCGCATATACAGGAATACGTTCGCTATTAATCATCGGTAAGTCGATGTTATCAATCGTTTTCATTTCGATTAATCGACCCCGTATTTTATACAGTCCATCTAAAGTGATTTTGTATCGATCAAAACCAAATACTCGAATTATCTCACGTGTCGCTTTAATTGTTCCCGAAGAACCAATAGCTGATTCCCAATTAGTTGATGAATATTCTTTTTCAATAGGCAAAATCTCTAGGCGCAAAGCGATATTTGCCGCTTTCCAGTTTTTAGCAGATAGTTTTCCATCTGCAAAAAAACGTTTTGTGGCGCTAACCGAACCAAAATTCAGGCTTTCTAGAACTTTAGATTCAAACATTTCACCGATAATAAATTCCGTACTACCACCACCAATATCAATAACTAATTGGTTTCCTTTATCATCAGAAAGGGTATGCGATACACCCAAATACACCAAACGTGCTTCTTCACGACCTGGAATAATTTCTATGCGATGCCCAAGGGCTTCATTTGCTTTACGTAAGAATTTCTTAGATTGATTCATGGTGCGCAAGGTATTAGTACCCGCGGCACGCACACAACTCTGATCTAAATGACGAATACGATCACCAAAACGTCGCAAGCAGTTCAATGCTTTTTCCGCGACAATCTCATCCATATTATTATTTTCGTCGAGACCACCACGCAGTCGAACCATCTCTTTCATTTGGTCGACCATAGCAAAGGTACCGTTTTCATCAACGCGAGCTACGATCATATGGAAACTATTGGAACCGAGATCAACGGCGGCGATCATCTCAGGATATTCTTCGGTATTTGTTTGATTTATTTTGTTTTCTGTAGAAATAACTTCTGCCCATTTTGTCTTGTTATATTGATTTAACAATAACTTGAGCTTAATTTTGATGCAAACCAAAACTTCCAGTATTTATAAATTCTATTTGGTTTTTAAAATCATCAAAAAGTAGGGGGGTGTCATTTCGACAAGATCAATACAAGACTTCTACATATTTTGACTAAGCTCAGTACGAGCGTTCAACAGAACTGTTTTTTATACTAACTTTTTTTATTTTTTGAATCAGGAACTGGGTCATATCCACCTTTGCCCCATGGATGACATTTACCAATCCGTTTTACCCCTAACCACGAACCTTTAATTGCACCATGTTGTTCAATAGCTTGTTGTGTATAACTCGAACACGTTGGTTCGAAACGGCAACTACTGCCAAGAACAGGACTAAGAAATAATTGATAAGCGCGGATTATTTTAAGCAATATCCATTTCATGAAATTTACTTATACAGTTCGGCAGGATCAATCAAAGGATCAGAATCAATTTTTAGTACGCCATTTTCTTCAACTTGATAGAAACAAGTGCGACGACCTGTATGACAAGCTGGGCCAGTTTGATCAACCAACAAAAGTAAGGTATCAGCGTCACAGTCAACCCGAAATTCTTTTAGCATTTGAATTTGTCCAGAACTCTCACCTTTGCGCCAAAAGTCCTGACGTGAACGCGACCAATAACACACACGACCCGTTTTTAATGTTTCAGCAATCGAGGCTTTATTCATCCACGCCATCATTAACACTTCATTGCTGTCATGCTGTTGAGCGACGGCAGGGATTAATCCATCGTCATTAAATTTTAGATTATCGATAAAAGTCATGTAACTTATCAGTCTGGTTTGTAGGTTTGCACAGTCGACAATGAAGGTGCTTTGTCACGCGGATGCCCTGCTTCTTCACAGCGCGCAAGATAATCGTTCCAGTATTCTTCGTAATCATCGCCGAGTTCGCGCAATAAACCCCAATCGTATAAGCCGCTATCGTGATTATCATCAAACACGAGTTTGATCGCATAATGGCCGACAGGCTCAATCGCTTTGATATTTACGTCTTGTTTACCCAGCTGCAACACTTCTTGTCCTGGTCCGTGGCCACGAACCTCAGCCGATGGAGAATACACACGTAAATATTCAACGGGTAAATTATGCGTTACGCCATCGGGCCATGTGAGCTCTAACACGCGTGAAGTTTGATGCAATGCAATATCAGTGGGTGTCATTTTTGCCATAATAATTTCCTAAAGCTTTACCAAAAGCATAACGTTTATCCGTAAATTTACCATAACACTTATGGCAGAGTATTACAGAATGTAACGGCTTAAATCTTCATCTTCGATTAGCTCACCCAAGACTTCATCGACCATTTTTGCATCTACGATGACATCTTCAGAACAATCTGGCGCGCAGAAAAGCACTTCTTCGAGTAAACGTTCCACAATCGTATGCAAACGACGTGCACCAATATTTTCAGTTTGCGCATTCACTTGGAAAGCCGTTTCTGCGATGCGTTGAATGCCATCGTCGGTAAACTCAACTTTTACGCCTTCAGTTTGCAACAAACCTTCGTATTGCTCAGTCAATGATGAATCTGGTTCAACCAAAATACGTTTGAAATCATCCGCTGTAAGCGCTCCTAATTCAACACGAATCGGTAATCGACCTTGTAATTCAGGAATCAAATCAGAAGGCTTAGCCAAATGGAAAGCACCTGAAGCAATAAATAATATGTGATCTGTTTTAATAATGCCGTGCTTGGTGGTTACGGTACTTCCTTCAATTAATGGCAATAAATCTCGTTGAACACCTTCACGTGAAACACCCGCACCACCCATTTCGCCTTTTTGGATAACCTTATCGATTTCATCCAAAAACACGATGCCATTTTGCTCAACATTTTCTAAGGCTTTTTGCTTTAGGTCTTCTGTGTTTACTAGCTTGTGTGCTTCTTCTTCAGCCAATTCTTTTAACGCGTCTTTTATTTTCAGTTTACGCTTTTTCTTTTTTCCCTGTCCCATGTTTTGGAACATACCTTGCAATTGGCTCGCCATGTCCTCCATACCGGGAGGCGTCATGATTTCAACACCCATAGGATTTGCAGAAAGTTCTATCTCAATTTCTTTATCATCAAGATCACCTTCGCGCAGTTTCTTACGGAATTTCTGACGCGTGGAATTATCCTCAACAGGCTTTGACGATGAATCATCGCCATCCATGCCAAACCAATTCGCATC
>CALJIH010000030.1 GCA_937974135.1 uncultured Cocleimonas sp.
TTTTGAATGATATTACGTTTTTGTTGTTTAAAAACGTAAATATAATTTTTGCAGAGCTAGGCGTTTATTACTAATGCTTTGAAAGTGGGTGGGTGTCTTTTTAATCAATGAAGTAATAGAAAAACCATGAGCAATACACCAATAAAGCCGTTACCAAAAAAACACACAGGCGAACTCATCGCAGGTAGCAGTGAAGTCGAATTAGCCAAAGACAAAAGTAATTACCTACGCGGTACTATAGAAGAAACCTTCGAAGATCGAATCACCTCTGCAATACCAGATGATGATACTTACATCCTAAAATTTCATGGTACCTATCAACAAGACGATCGCGATGTTAGGGATATTCGTCGCGAGAAAAAACTCGAACCCGCCTATTCTTTCATGACTCGAATGCGCGTTCCTGGTGGTCAGTTGAGCGCGAAACAATGGGTAGCTTCGGATGATATCGCTACTCAATACGGCAATGGAACGATGAAGCTCAGTACGCGTCAGGCGGTACAATTTCATGGTTTTATCAAATACGATTTGAAAAAGGCGATTCAAGCAATGGATAAAGCCTTACTGGATAGCATCGGTGGTTGTGGTGATGTTAACCGTAACGTGATGTGTGACCCAGATCCGAGTAATGCCATAGTTCATGCACAAGTTTTCCCATGGGCGAAAAAAATTAGCGAGCACTTATTACCCAAGTCTCGGGCATATCACGAAATTTGGTTAGATGAAGGAAAAGGCAAAGGTAAAAAACGTGTCGATTCTGCGGCAGAGCAAGATGAAGCTTTTTCTGAGCCCATGTACGGCAAACTTTATCTACCTAAAAAATTCAAAATCGGCATTGCTATTCCCCCAAAAAACGATATGGATGTTTACATCAATGACATCGCAATCGTTGCCATAATCAAAGATGAAAAACTCCAAGGATTCAATGTCGGTGTGGGTGGCGGTTTAGCAATGACTTTTGGCAGAGAGGATACCTACCCACGATTAGCATCGGATGTAGGTTTTGTCGAACCAGAAAAAATACTTGATGTATGTAGAGTTGTTTTAGAAATCCAACGCGATTACGGTGATCGTACAGATCGCAAGCAAGGGCGCCTAAAATATACAGTTGATCGAATGGGCGAAGACAACTTCAAAGCCATGATGGAGGAACGCTTAGGATATACCATAGAGCCCACAAAACCCGTTGAATTTAAAACCTCTGCGGACACATTCGGCTGGCAACAAGCTTCCGATAAAAAATGGCTAGCAACGCTATTTGTCGAACACGGCCGCGTGGTTGATACTGAAACGTCCCTCTTGAAAACCGCTTTAAGAGAAATAGCAGAGCTCGACGTATGTGATTTCAGACTCACAGGTAATCAGCATTTGATGTTGTTAAACGTCAGCAGTGGCAATAAAAAGAAAATTGACGCTGTTCTAAAAAAGTATAATTTATCCGTAGATGCTAACGAGCTCAGTGGAATGCGTCGTAACGCCATCGCCTGTGTTGCATTAAACACTTGTCCATTGGCTATGGCAGAAGCAGAGCGTTATTTACCCACATTAATCTCTAAAATTGACCCTATCTTAGAGAAAAATGGTTTGTTTAAAGACGAAATCAAAACACGCATGACAGGCTGTCCTAATGGTTGTGGGCGATCGGTTATGGGCGAAATAGGCTTTGTTGGAAAATCCCTAGGTAAATACAATATGTATCTAGGATCAAGCCATCAAAGTGACCGATTATCGAAACTCTACAAAGAAAATCTAGATGAGAAAGCCATTTTAGCTGAGTTGGAGTTATTACTCGCAGATTATGCTAAAAATCGAAATAAAGATGAAAAATTTGGTGATTTTGTGATTCGTGCAGAGTATGTGAAAAAGACCATAATAGGCTTGGATTTTCACGAATAGATATCTATCCAGCGAAAATTAAACGTTTATTCACTTTTTAAATAAGTAAGTATAAGTAAAAATTAATTATCAAATGATCATTCCATATTAAAATAATCTACTATTAAAGTCAGTATTATTGCTTTCAACGAAATAATGATAAAAACGCAAAATTTAGATATTGGTCTAGTAAAAAAAAATGCACAGCACAAAGTTGGCTTTTATATTGCGGAATCATTTAACTCTTTGCCAATGGTGGCAGCGTTAGAACCACTTCGTATTGCCAATAGAGTATCAAAAAAGAGATTATTTCAATGGTCTTTTATTACAGATAATGGAAAAGCCGTTAAAGCATCTAATGATATTCTTCATCAAGCAGATTTTTCTATAGAGTCGTCACCAGAGATAGACATCCTAGTTGTTGCGGGTCCATTTTTTATTAACGACATCAAAAGTGATCATTTAATAGACTGGATACAAAGGCAGCATAAAACATCAACCACTATTATTGGGCTTGAATCAGGGTGCCATACTTTAGCTTTGGCAGGTCTTCTGGAAGATAAAAAATGTACCACACACTGGGAACATCGTGAAGAATACAAAAATTATTGGCCTGAACACGACGTCTCAAACGATATCTATGAAATGGAAGATAATATTTTTACCTGTTCAGGAGGCGCAGCACCTTTAGATATGATGCTCTATTTAATAGAGCAAATTTATGAGCATGAATTAGCGGCATCTGTGGCAGATTGTATGATTCACCCTCACATTAGAAATTCGGGTGAGCCACAGAAAATGGATATTCAGTATAGGGTAGGTATTAACCACCCTATCGTGCTCGAATGCATTCAACTCATTGAATCGAATATTGAACAACCACTTACCCCGGATGAGCTGGCTAATTTATTTGGCATATCGAAACGTCAACTTGAAAGGCTTTTTTTACGATATTTAAAAACAAGTCCAGCCAGATATTATTTAACCTTACGTTTAGAAAAAGGCCGCATGCTATTAGAAGATAGCAACATGTTAATTACAGAAATTGCCAAAGCGACTGGATTTCGTTCCGTTGCACATTTCAGCACTCGTTATCATTCAAGTTATGGCATAACCCCCAAAGATGCTAGAGCCTATGCAATGGCAAATTAAAGAACGATCTTAAAACAAGCGAACAAGCAAATAAAAAAGCCGATAGTAAAAACTATCGGCTAAAACTCTTAAGGTTCTCAAGAGTATAAGGAAAGAATATTTTTATACTTTACTTACTCATTACTAGCAGTTGTAGGAATACCAGCTGCTTCGCGTTTACCATCCATATAGATCGCTTTAATCAAAGCAAAACATTGCAGCACCATTACCAAGGAGAAAGGTAAGGCTCCGATCACCATCGCGGTTTGAATAGCTTTGAGTCCTCCAACTAACAGTAAAGCAGCTACAACTGCGCCTAATGCGAAACCCCAGAAGACAATATGTGGTCGCGCTTTAGGGCCTTCGTCACCAGCAGCGTTGATAGTATTAACAATCAATACAGCCGAGTCAGCTGTTGTCACAAGATACGTCATTAGCAAGATAACAATCATCATAGACATTGCCCATGAAAGCGTCTCAGATATTGGAGCTAACATAAAGTTAGTCATGGCGAAAATCTTATCACCATCAGGTGCAGCAAAGATCACACCATCCTTAACATTTTCGATATTACCAGCTGCTTGCTCCGCCATGGTTAAATCTATGGCTGTACCACCTGCCCAAGTGAACCAAATAAAGCACATCAAAGAAGGCACTATCATTGCGCCTAAAACGAATTCACGGATTGTACGGCCTTTAGAAATACGCGCTAAGAATAAACCTACGAATGGAGCAAACGCGATCCACCAAGCCCAGTAGAATACAGACCAACCACCTTGCCATCCTTCAAGCTTAGAAGCGACACTGCCTTCAACTCCATCACCTTTCCATACTTCAATACTCATTTGTGGAAGCGCGATTAAGTAATCCCAAACACCTAAAACTAGTGCTTTTAAACCAAAGAAAGTAGAACCAAAGATCAAGAAGAAGGTTAGTAAGGCAATACTTAACCCCATATTTAGATTAGATAACCATTTGATACCTTTACCAACACCAGATAATGCAGACAATGTAGAAGCAAACATGATGATACATATTGCGACAATAATTCCTGTGGTATTTGCCGTACCTGCTTCATTGGTTAAGCCACCAATACCTATTCGTGTCAGCCCGGATACAAACTGTTCAACACCAAAACCGAGTGTTTGTGCAACACCTAAGATAGTTGCAACAACCGCAACGATATCAATAATATTACCTGCACCACCCGAAAGTTTATTACCAAAGATTGGAGTCAACGATGAACGCATGGTCAAAGGTAAAGAACGTCTATAGCTAAAGAATGCCAGCGCTAAACCTGCGATTGCGTAACATGCCCAAGCACCTAAGCCCCAATGCAAGAAAGACCACTTATAGGCCATTCTAATATTATCCGCAGTTCCACCGGTTGTAAGCCCTTGAATTACCTCAGGATTATTGTTGAAATGATAAACTGGCTCAGCGACAGCCCATGTCAACATTCCTACACCGATACCCGCACCAAACATCATGGAGAACCATGAAAAATTGGAGAATTCTGGCCGATCACCTGGGAGACCTAAGTTTAATTTACCTGCAGAGGGCCAAATCGCTAAAATAATACATATGATAACGAAAAGAGTAACCGTCCATATGTACCAAGCACCGAACGATGACAAGATAAATTTATTAATTCCGTTTAATACTTTGCCTGATTGTTCTGGGAAAGCTACCGCCCAGATAACTAAACCTAAGATAATAAGTTTAGAAACGATTGTGACTATTTTACTGAAACCTTTATAAAAGCCTTCATTGGCTGTTTCAATGGGTAAGTCTGTTATTGCGGGTTTTAATGACATATGGTTCTCCTTTGTTGTCTTCCTTTCTGTTTTTTTACTTTCTTCCTTACTTAAATATAGTATAGATATTTTGAAGATTTAAATTTTATGTCATATTATTTCTGTCATAAATATACAAAACCATGTCGTTATTTTTAAAAATTGCGCGTTATTTGCTAAATAATTTAGTGTTTTATATGACTTTTAAAGGCCCGTTTTAACAACTGAGGATAGACACTATAGATAGTGAATACTTGAATAAACAGGAAACTACTAGATACAAATACTATAAAAGAGTATCAAACTGACGACTAAGTGGTTTTTGTTTTGACTCTTAATTCTGATATTAAATGCGATGATTCAAGGTTTATTTTTTTGCCAGTATATTTTCAATCGCGATCAAATCTTCTTCGGTATCCACGCCATGCCCTGATACTTCGTTGGCAACAGCCACATGAATCCGAGCACCAGTCCACATTGCGCGAAGTTGCTCTAATTTTTCAAGATTTTCTATTTGGCAGGCTTCCATTTTGGCAAAGTTTTTTAAATATCCAGCGCGATACGCGTAAATACCAATATGTCGTTGTGCAAACTTATCAACAACAATCTCATGATCCCTTTGAAAAGGAATAGGAGCGCGACTAAAGTACATTGCCAGACCTTGTTGATCCGTCACAACTTTAACCACATTAGGATCATTATATTCTGCTTCCGTATCAATCTTGGTTGATAATGTCGACATTGAAGCATTGGGGTTTTTTGCCAGATTTTCTGCCACTTGTTTTAGGCTTTCAATAGGTGTCAGTGGCTCATCACCTTGCAAATTAACAACGATGGTATCATCGGGCCATTGTTTGATTGTAACGACCTCTGCAAGACGATCACTACCCGTTTCATGATCAGCTGATGTCATACATACATCTGCACCAAAACCTTGGCAAACGGATTGTATACGCTCGTCATCTGTTGCCACGATAATAGCTTTGAATCCAAGTTCTTCGGTTGCGGCTTGCGCACGTTCATAAACGTGCTGAATCATTGGTTTATCTGCAATCAAACGTAAAGGTTTACCGGGCAAGCGAGTCGATGCGTAACGCGCTGGGATAACTAAAACGGTATCTGACATTATGATTTATTCTCTATCTTTAATTGATGAGTTATCTTTCGCATTCTTCAGCAGTTAATATTCGTGCATCTTCTTCTAGCATCACTGGAATACCATCTTTAATGGGATAAGCCAAACGCGCTGATTTAGAGATCAATTCTTTATTTTTCTTATCGAAAATTAGTGGGCCTTTAGTCACTGGACAGACCAAAATATCTAGTAATTTTTTATCCATCTGAGCAAAACTCTCTTTTAATGTTGAAAAGACACCCCCCCCCCACTTTTTGATGTTTTTAACCAGTATAGGAAGATTTAATTGTTTTTAATTTCGTTAACAACGCAATGTTAAATTCGTTAGGCAATCTTGCAGTCACTGGTAAGCACCAATATTGCTTGTCATTACCGATTAGTGATTTACATTTTACCGCATCTTTTTCGGTCATGATAACAATTGATGCTTCATCAAATGTTAAATCATTTTTCTCAAAAACATAGTGATCAGGAAAGCTATTTTCGATAACTTTCAAACCTGCATCTTTCAAGCTTTTATAAAAACGTTGAGGATTCCCAATACCAGTTAGTGCTTGAACCGTCTGACCAGTCAACTTATCGAGTGATTTAGTTTCGAGTGTGGACAAGTTGTAGAGGGTTAGCCCCGACAAATTCATGGCGAAACAGTCATTTTCAAAACTATTCCCCTGAGGATTTTCACCATTCACCACAATCAAATCACAATCATTTAAGCGTGCTTTATTTTCACGTAAAGGCCCTGCGGGTAAGCAATATCCATTACCTAATTGACGTTTACCATCGATCACAGCTATCTGAATATCACGCGGTAATTTGTAATGTTGCATACCGTCGTCAGATACAATCACATCGCAATTATGTGCATTAAGCAACCGTTCGATGGATGCCAAACGATTAGCACCCGCATACACAGGTACAGCAGTACTGCTCGCCATTAACACAGCCTCATCACCCACTAAATTAGGATCACTTTCTACAGTAACGGATTGTGGCCATGTTGTTGCTTTACCTCCGTAACCACGGGTGATAATTGCTGGTGAATAGCCAGCTTGTTGTAATAGTTTAATGATATGAATGGTAAGTGGTGTTTTTCCAGTACCGCCAACAGTAAGATTCCCCACAACAATCACAGGGCAAGCTAATTTAGTGTGGTTTTTACTTTGCGTTTTTCGCTGCAAGGTATTGATTGCTGAATACAAATAACTCAAGGGCATTAGTAAAAATCGCCCTCTTCCATCACCATACCAAACCGATTCTAACCATTGTTGCAGTCGACTGGTGTTATTTGCCATGTAGAGTCACCAAGTATCTATTCCTGTTCAAACTGAAGTTGATACAGCTTATGGTAAGCGCCTTTCTTTTTTAATAATGCTTTATGAGAACCTGATTCTATGATCTCACCCGCTTCCATCATCAAGATTTTATCGGCTTTTTCAATGGTCGATAATCGATGCGCGATAATAAAACTAGTCCGTCCTTCTGAGAGCCTTTCCAGCGCTTCTTGGATATGACGTTCTGATTTTGTATCTAACGCCGACGTCGCTTCATCTAAAATCAGAATAGGCGCATCAGATAGAATCGCTCGGGCGATTGCAATGCGTTGCTTTTGCCCACCCGATAATAGCGTACCGTTTTCTCCAACTTGCGTATCAAAGCCTTGCGGTAATTTCTCAATAAAATCTAAGGCAAACGCCGCTTCTGCTGCTGCTTTAATTTGCTCAACGCTGGCAGAACGCATATTGCCATAAGCAATATTATTGCGAACGTTATCATTAAAAATAGTGACGTCTTGCCCAACATAGGCGAACTGTTCGCGAAGGTTTTGAAGTTTTATTTCGTTTATCGGGATTCCATCGAGGCTAATACTGCCTTCAAAACCATCATAAAATCTTGGTAAAAGGTTCACTAAGGTGGTTTTGCCACTGCCAGATTGACCCACTAACGCGATCTTTTCACCGGACTTAACTGAAAAATTTATCTTTTTCAAAACCGTATCAGTATCTTCGTTATAACGAAATAAGACATCGTTAAATTCAAAGTTACCTAGAGTATTTTCTACAACTTTAGTTCCCGTATCTTTTTCTGGTGTTTCATCCAACAGTGAAAAAATACTCTCACCTGCGGCAATACCACTTTGTAGAGTAGCGTTGATTTGGGTTAGACGTTTCACTGGATCAAGCAAGGCAACCATAGCCATCATAAAAGAGGTAAAACTTCCTGCCGTAAAGGTTTCTATCAAATCGCCATGGGTCGCAAAATAAACAATCACTGCCAATGCAATCGCCATAATAAATTGCACTACGGGCATGCTGACACGCTCTGTGATAACACGTTTCATATACGAAAGATGATTCGACTCGTTCACGGCTTCAAATCGTTTTGATTCGTATTCAATGCCATCAAAAATACGAATTTCGCGTGTGGCCGCGATGGTTTCATGACTGATTTGAGTGACTTCACCCACCTGTTCTTGAATTTGATTACTCAGTTTGCGAAAACGTTTCGATATATATGAAATTAAAATCGCAATAATCGGTGCTACAAACAACACAATTAAAGTCAGCTTAAAACTCAAGTACAACATCACAGCTATCGACCCTAAAACGATCACGCTATCTTGCACCAATACGTTTAAACCTCTGGTTGCTGCTAAGGAGACTTGTTCGACATGGAAAATTAAACGTGTGACTAATTGTCCTGAATTATTCTTATCGTAATAAGACACAGGTAAGCGCAATAAACGGGTAAATAATTCACTGCGTATTTCTTTCACCACCGAACGCGCAACCCACTCCATACAATAACTCGACATAAAGCTGCCAATGCCGCGTAATAAAAAAATACCAAGCAACGCAAAAGGCGCCCATTTGATGATGTTAGGATCTTTTTCAGTGAATGTTCCATCTAATAACGGTTGCAGATAGATGGTAAACATAGGCACAGTGATACCTGCGATGATTAAACCAATAATCGCAAAAATAAGGTATTTCCAGTGCTTTAAAGAATAGCTGGCAAGCCGTTTATAAATATCGTAACCACTTGCACTTGAAGCCGAAAGTGCTTGTTTTTTATTAGGTTTTTCAGTGGATGCAGACGTGGCAGACAAGAGATAGCCTCAGGCCAATTAAATAGAGGTAAGACTTTAACCTAGAAAGGGTTTTTGAACAATCGAATGGTGCTTAAGCAAAAAGTTTTTGCTAAACGTTATTTAAAAGACACCCCCCTACTTTTGAACGTTTTTAAATCAAACAGTTTTATTTCTTGCTGCGAAAATGAAACACAAACGCCGCTAAAACAAATGCAAACACACCAAAAACTAAGCCATAAATACTCAGCGATTGTGTATACCATAAGAAAATATTTATGCATCCAATAACAAGCAACAAAACCGTGATTAATAATGGAATAGACATTGTTCTTAAGTTACTCAGCAACTTCTAACGTCACAATGAATAAAGCACCTGTTTCATTTTTATCTTCAAGCACACGACTTTCAATCGTCCCATTCGATGCTTTCAATAGCGACTCAACAATCCCTAAGCCTAAACCGGTTCCACCTGTTTCTCGGTTAGTGGTAAAAAACGGTGTGAAAATTCGTTTTTGATTGGCAGCTGATATCCCTTTGCCATTATCTAGTAATGATAAGGCTACAGTATCCACATTTTTTTCTAAGCGAATGCTTATCTTATTGGCACCGTGCTGCAGACTATTATCGCTTAGGTTACTCAAGACACTTTGCAGAGATGACTTAGAAATATTCACCGCTAAGTCAAACGCTTCTTTATCATCAATATCAAAACTTAACTCTGAATCGGCGTAACGTGATTCAATTGTGTTCAAACACTGCAAAAGATTACAAGACTCAGAACTAATCTGCAGTGAATCTGCTCGAGCTTGCTCTAACAAGCGATTCACTAATCGTTTCAAGCGATCGGTATCGTCAGCAAGATTACTGATAAAACGCTGACGTTGATCTTCTGGCATATCGTCGCCGTGTTCTTGCAGTAATTCCAAAGACCCTTGCATAGAAGTCAGTGGTGTTTTGAATTCGTGTGATACATGCGATGCAAACTGCTGGATATATTCTGAGCGCTCGTGCAATGTTTTTGACATTTTTGCAAAACTATTTGAAAGTTCTGCAAGTTCATAGGTACCTGGCTGTTTTAACACTTCAACAGTGGTGCTTTCGCCGCTGGTAACTTTCTTGGTTTGTTCGATTAATTCTCGAATTGGTCGAGATAAACGTGACGAGATAAACAAAACGATAAGCCCAGTCAGTCCTAACAATAAAATACCCAAAAGGATGACTTTTTCTTTGATGCTATACAAATGCTTAAGAATATTTTGCGGTGTGCGAGATAAATAAACGACACCTTCAACTTCACCCCTATTCAGAATTGGAAAAGCGACGAAAACACGAATTCCTGTGCCACGACTTAAGGATGCAATCGAGGGTGGAGGTTCATCAGAGATACGTTCTCGGAGTACCGATGAATACTCGCCAGTGAGCGCTTTTTTGACTTCATGAATATGTGCCATCGACATATTGAGCTCTGAACGACCGGCAACCACCGTCCCGTGTTTATCTAAAATACGCATCCCAGCAAGAGTCACTTTTTGCGTATTGGTGAGAATGTTC
>CALJIH010000031.1 GCA_937974135.1 uncultured Cocleimonas sp.
AGTACGATTGAGTGCTGATGCGATTGTTACTTGAGCTTGAGCGAGTAGATTTTCAAGTTCTAAAGTTTCTAATAAATCGGTATTCCATTTCAAGCCTCGATCTGTGATGCCAATATCAGCGTATCGATCGAATGTCGCTTGTAGTTCTTTTACACCTTCTTCCATGTTATCGCCGGTACGGAAAACAGCCGCATATTTTTGCATTGCACGTTGCATGGTGTCACGTATTTCGGCTGTAGATTCTTTACCTGATGCATTACGTGTTTTATCAAAACGAGCTAACAATGCGTCGAATGTACCTTCTTTTAATGGTAAATGTGGTTTGTCTTTATCAATTAATTCAGCAGCACGAATAGCAGCGGCACGACCGAATACCACGATGTCTAACAACGAGTTTGAACCTAAACGATTAGCGCCATGAACGGAAACACAAGCGGATTCTCCGATAGCCATTAAACCCGGTACAACAGCATCAGGATTATCACCATCAACGGTAACAACTTCACCACGATAATTGGTCGGGATTCCGCCCATATTGTAATGAACCGTTGGTAATACAGGAATAGGATCTTTAGTGACGTCTACTCCCGCAAAAATCTTTGCACTTTCTGATATTCCTGGAAGTCTTTCTTCGATAACTTCCGGGCCTAAATGCTGCAAGTTAAGAAAGATATGATCTTTGTCAGGTCCTACTCCTCTACCTTCGTTGATTTCCATCGTCATAGAACGAGAAACAACATCTCTAGAAGCTAAGTCTTTTGCGTTAGGGGCATAACGTTCCATGAAACGCTCATTTTCAGAGTTAGTCAGGTAACCACCTTCACCACGAACACCTTCAGTAATTAAAACACCCGCACCATAAACTCCTGTTGGATGGAATTGCACGAACTCCATATCTTGAAGTGGTAAGCCAGCACGCAGTACCATACCTCCGCCATCGCCTGTACAAGTATGTGCAGAAGTCGCTGAGAAGTAAGTTCGGCCACTACCACCCGTTGCAAGAACAACTTGATGTCCACGGAAACAATGCAGTTCACCAGTGGTTAAATCCCAAGCCATTACACCTTTACATTCACCGTCTTCCATAATGAGATCGGTAGCAAAGTATTCGATGAAAAATTCTGCTTTGTGCTTGAGCGATTGTTGATAGAGCGTGTGCAAAATGGCATGACCTGTGCGATCAGCTGCAGCACACGTTCTTTGAGCTACACCTTCACCATAATGCGTAGTCATTCCACCAAATGGACGTTGGTATATTTTTCCTTCATCAGTACGTGAGAAGGGAACACCATAATGCTCCAGCTCGATTACTGCAGGTATAGCTTCTCGACACATATATTCGATTGCATCTTGGTCACCTAACCAATCAGAACCTTTTACAGTGTCATACATATGCCATTTCCAGTTATCTTCACCCATGTTACCAAGTGCAGCTGACATACCGCCTTGTGCAGCGGTTGTGTGACTACGAGTAGGGAAGACTTTAGTGATACATGCAGTGCTTAAACCTGCTGTTGCCATACCCAAGGTAGCACGAAGACCAGCACCTCCAGCTCCGACGATGACAACGTCATATTCATGATTAATAACTTTGTATTCTTGATTGAGTTGTTCTGAATTCTTTTTAGACACCTTATTGTCCCCCCAAGGTGATCTTAATGACTGCGTAAACGCCAGCAGCCATTAAAAAATAACTTAAAAATTTGATAAACAAAATACCAAATAAACGCACGGCATGTGAGGAAACATAATCTTCAATGATTACCTGTAATCCTAATTGTGCATGGAATAAAGAAACAATTACGAACAATAATGTCATGATGCCATTGAAAGGTGATTGTAACCAAGCAACTACCGTTGCATAGTTCGCTTCAGGTAAGAACGCAATGTTGAAACATATCCAAATAACCAGTGGAACCATGCCAAGTGCAGAGAGTCGCTGTACCCAAAAATGATGCGAAGCATCACCAGAAGCACCTAATCCTTTTGCTTTAGCAAGCGGTGAACGTAGATCTTTCATTAATTATTAATCTCTTAAATGTAGGTATTACTGCTTAAGCAATAATCCAAGTAAAAATTGTTAGAAACACACTAGTTGCAATAACTGCAATTCCGGATTTCTTCGCATCTTCTAATTCTAATCCTTTACCAATATCCCACAGCAAATGACGTATACCGTTACACATGTGATAGAAAAGGCAGAAAGTAAATCCAAACAATATAAATTTACCAATAAAGCTTGATAGAAATGAGTGCATTGAGGCCCAACTTTCAGCGCCTCCTGCAATACTCAGTAAGACCATAACCATTAAGATTAGTCCTGCAAAAAGAACTGCACCAGTACCACGATGTAAGATAGATAATTTTGCGGTGAACGGAAGTTTATAGATTTGTAGATGTGGCGACATTGGTCGCGGATCATTCCATGCCATGTTGATACCTAGTGTATAGATCTAAAAGGTGATTTTAAAAGATTTTAGGATAATAAAAAAATGCTTAAATTTAATCGTAAACATTATATTACAAATAATGAAGATTCGATAACTTTGCTTACTTTAACTATGGTTTTTAATATTTAGATGACGTGATGCCTGCTCTCGATGTATTTATTCGTTTGCATCTCGTTGATGCGGCTCACAGCTCGATCAAATTCAAAAGCTAATCTTTTACCGCTGTATATGTTCTCAGGCGATTCTGCTGCCGATACAACAATATTAACGTGCATATCGTAAAATGTATCAATCATATTAATGAAACGTCTTGCGGCGTCATCCAGCGTTGAATTCATTAATGGTATGTTAGAGATTAATACCGTTTTAAAGTAAGAAGCAATTTCAGTAAAATCTTCAGTCGAACGAGGCGTGTTACATAAATCATCAAACTCGAACCATACTACATCTGGGCTGAATTTTTTTACAGGAATCATGCGGTTATTGATTTTAATTTCGTGTCGATCTTCATATAAATCAACACCTGTTAGATGTTTGAAGTGCTCTTCTAAACGCTGTTCAGATTTCTCATCATTAAGAAAATAATAAATACCGAGTTCTTTAAAAGCTTCCGAGCGATAATCATAATTTCCACCCATCTCAAAAAGTTTTGTATAGTGTTTTAAAAGTTTAATGGCTGGCAAAAAGCGATCACGTTGCAAGCCATTTTTATATAAATCATCTGGATGAAAATTTGATGTTGTCACTAAAATTAATCCATCAGAAAAAAGGTGTTCTAAAAGTCGACCTAGCAACATGGCATCAGTGATGTCTATAACATGAAACTCATCAAAACATAGCACAGTCGCTTTATCGGTAAATATCTTAGCGACATGTTTTAAAGGATCTTCTACACCGTCTAATTTGGCTAGTTCTTCATGAACGATTTGCATAAAGCGGTGAAAATGTAGCCGCATTTTTTTCTTGATGGGTAAACGATCAAAAAAGAAATCGACTAAATGGGTTTTACCTCTGCCGACACCACCATAAAGATATAGGCCTTTGATTTGATGGTTAGTGGATTTTTCTTTATTTTGAAAAAAAGAGAATAATGACTTTTTTGGTGGTGGTTTACTTGCTTCAGTTAGGACTGCTGCATAGATAAGCTGCAACTCTTGCATGACTTCTTTTTGTTCTGGGTCGAGTCTTAATTCGCCTTTTTCTATACTTTCTAAATATTCATCCATCAGACTCAAATCATTAACAGAGTCTTTGGTTAATTCGAAGACCGTTTCAGTCACAGTAAATACCTGTATAAGAATTAATGTAAACGCAGCGTATCATATGATTAAAAGAGTGGTATTTATAGGCAGTTTATTGAAAACTTGTTAAAATAATTAAATATTTATGACTAAAACTGATAATAATAAAACCCTTCATATAAAACTGCAGTCTAGCTTATTAAAACGTCTTTTCATTGTAGTTCCGCATCTCATCGTTATTTTGATTATTTTTGCATGTCTATTTTGGACAGATACAAAATCAATATACCTTTTTGTATCTGTTATCCTTATTACATTTTCATTTATCTACTTTTTCAAATTACACATAAAGAAGGATTTAAAAAGTTCAGTTCTTTGTATAAGTAAAAATACCAATGATGATTGGTATCTAGATTCTAAAGAAATAAAAAATCAAAAAGTATTCATTTCAGGTAGTAGTTTTGCCAGTGAGTTACTCATTATTTTAAACCTTGTGGATCAAACTAATAAACAATTTTCGGCTCTTGTCACGAGAGATAGTATTGAAATTACTCAATTTAGAAAACTAAAAGTTTATATAAAAACTCACAAATTAATTAACTAGATTTAGTAAGCAAAAAAAACCACAGTTAGAAAACTGTGGTTTTTGTAAATAATGTTCTATTAAGCATTATTTTCAGTAGCTTTAGCTTCTTTGACCATGGTTTGTAGTTCACCTTTTTCAAACATTTCTAAAGTGATATCACAGCCTCCGATTAATTCACCGTTGATATAAACTTGTGGAAAAGTTGGCCAGTCGGCGTAGCGCGGTAAGTTTTGAAATATTTCAGGGTCAGTTAACACATTCACGTAAGCAAACTCTTCACCGCATCCCATTAATGCTTGTGCAGTTCTACTTGAAAAGCCACACTGTGGTAATTGTGGTGTCCCTTTCATAAATACAACTACTGAATTTCCTTCAACAGCTTCTTTAATTCGATCCATTACGTCCATGATGTTCTCTCTAATTTTGTTAAGTTAACTATAGAATTATTATGGGGGGCACTTATAAATATTACAAACACCATTCTACATTATTTTGTATTAATTTATGTATATGGGATTTAAAAACACTAACTTGGGTTTTTATTATGAATAGTTGTCATCATTCAGAATGACGTTTTTTAATTCTATTCAAAACCGCACAAAAGTAGGGGGGTGTCTTTTTCAACTATATATTGTAATAAACGGACTATTTTACCTGCCTTTAAACAACAAGCGTAAACTGAAGAATAAAAAACACACAAAAACAATTAAACTCCATTCAGGAATACTTAAACCAAACATTGTCCAGGATACTTCTGAGCATTCAGCAGTGCCTTTGAATACATTTTGAATAACTTCTGATGTAGGAAGATTTTCCATCCAATAATTTAAACCCGGACCGCAAGAGCCTAAAGATTCTGGCGGAAAATGTTGTAACCATGAATGTCTACTAGAAACAATGACGCCAGATAAGCTTGTGAGGGTAAATAAAGCACCAAAGATTCGTCTACCTAAACCCGTTGGGTTAGCGATAAAAGTAATAAAAAAGAGTATGGCTAAAATTAAAACAATGACACGAGTAACGATGCAAAGTGGACAGGGGTCTAAATACATAACATGCTGCATGTACATGGCAGTGCCAAACATAGCAGCAGTTATTAAAAACCCAAGAAGCATCAACGGTCTTAAACTTTTTATAGGTTCTATATATTGATTCATTAATCTTTTCTCTTATTTATCATTTGAATAGCTGCGTTGATTGCAGCTACCATACTTGTGGTTGATGCTTTACCGGTACCAGCTAAATCAAGTGCAGTACCATGATCAACCGAAGTTCTTATTATAGGCAAACCTAGAGTTATATTCACAGAATGACCAAAACCAACATTTTTTAATACCGGTAAGCCTTGATCATGAAACATGGCTAAAACAGCATCTGCATTTTCTAAATACTTAGGAGTAAATAATGTATCAGCAGGTAATGGACCTGTTAAATTAAGTCCTTCTTTCTTTAACGATTCAATGACCGGTTTGATTGTATGAATTTCTTCCATACCTAAATGACCACCTTCACCAGCGTGTGGATTTAAGCCACAAATTAAAATATGTGGGTTTTTAATACCAAATTTATAGACTAAATCTTGATGTAAAATGGTGATGATTTGGCGTAAAGATTCTTGCGATATATTGTCACTGACATCTTTCAAAGGCAGATGGGTAGTTGCTAGTGCTACTCGTAGCCTATTTGCGGCTAACATCATTACCGGTAATTCTGCCTTTGTTAATTCGGCTAAGTATTCGGTGTGCCCAGTAAAATTAATGCCGGCATCATTGATTACTCCTTTGTGTAAAGGGGCGGTAACCATTGCATCAAATTGCTTTCTATTAGTGCCTAGGGTTGCCAGTTTTAGTGTCTCTAATACATAGCTAGCATTATTTACATTGAGTATTCCTGCAGTGACAGTTTCAGAGCAAGGTGTATCAAGAATAGTAATTTCGCCAACCTTATTGATTTTGGCATTATTGTCACTTTTATAATCCCTAAACGAAATAGGTAGTGATAGATGCTCAGCTCGTTGTTGCATCATTTTTTTATCAGCAATTACAATGAGCTCTGCTTCAGCTTGGTATTGTTGTTGTTTACTGGCTAATTCAATGACTATATCAGGACCGATACCCGCAGGCTCACCTGTAGTAATTGCTAACTGTGGAACTAAACTCATGGGTTTTTATAATTTTATTCTGTATTCAACAAAAGCTTCATCACGAAGACTTTTTAACCATTTATTTAAATTCTCATCTTGTGTTTGTTTACCTACAAGACTTTTAGCTTGATTTTTTATCGATTCACGCGTTTTATCGCTTTTTTGGCGTTCAAGTACTTCAATAATGTGCCACCCAAACTGAGTTTGAACAGGTTGACTTAAGGTTTTTAAGGGTAGCGTATTTACTGATTTCGCAAATGGTGGAACATAATTTGCAGAGTTGGTTGTGGGTAAAACACCTCCATTTGTAGCGCTACCTTTATCATCCGAAAATTGTGAGGCTAATTTTGAAAAGCTTTCTCCAGCAAGAATTTTATTGCGTAATTGTGTGACTTTTAATTTGGCCTTAGGATCATCTTTATTAATCAGAATATGTCTTACCCTTGCTTCAATTATTTGTTCTCTTTTTCCACCGCGCTGTTTGACCAGTTTCAATATATGAAAGCCACGTTGATCTCTAATCACATCAGAGAGTTCACCTTCACCCATTAAACTCAACGTTCTTGAATAAACCGGTGACAAGGTTTCAGCATTTTGCCAACCTAAATCTTTTTTTGTACCGCCCATTTTTGCAATAGTGGCGTTATCCAAATTAGAATTTTTCAATAGCTTATTTCTTAAATTTTGAGCTCGTTTTAGATTTATATTGAATTGTTTTACTGAGTTAGTTTTATTAGGAACGGTTATATCAATCAACTGATATTGAATATCTTTACTTAAATTAAAACTTTCGGCTTGTATGAGATCATCAACATCTTTATCAGCGATATTGTTTCTACCTTGTTGGCGTTTACGTAAATTATCAGAATAAAGTCTATCTCGAATACTTTCTCTAAAATTTTTGTAATCAAGGCCTCGCTCAATTATAGCGACACGTAGTTGTTGTAAATTTAATTTATTTTGATCCGCGATTGTTTTCATAGCTGTATCGACAGCTGAGTCATCAATTTTGATACCAATATCTTTCGCTTTTTGTACTTGGATTTTGTCCATAATCAACTTTTCAAGGACTTGTTTTAATAGCACATTTTGCTCAACTTTGTTTTCTTGCTGGGCTTGAACTTGTTGTGCTGCAGCTCTCAGTTCACTGACCATAATGACATCACTGTTGACAATTGCAGCAATACCATCGAGACTAATATCTTCTGCATGTAAATTTTGTGATAGATAAAAACAGGTGAAAATAGAAAGTAATATTTTCGTAAAATGTTTGTTTTTCATTTGGGGTGTAAAAGCGTCCATATTAAAAATCATCATATCCGTAAATTTTTTCCTTAATTTGGCGTGTCGCACTTTTGCCAAGATTTCCTAAGCCTTTCAGTTCAAACTCTAAAAAGACTGGGGTTTCGTAGTCCACATTATCCGATGTTAAAAAACGTTTTACTACTAGTCTAGTTTTCCAACAACAATCTTGATATTCAATACCCAAAAGTGACTCTAAATTTCGGTCATTTCTGAGATCGTGATCTGTACTAGCAACCATAGACCATTTTTCGTTAATAGGTAGTGCTGTCGAAAAACTCACTTGTTCTAGTTCTTCGTCTAATTTTCTGAAACTTAAATTAGC
>CALJIH010000032.1 GCA_937974135.1 uncultured Cocleimonas sp.
GATACGGCACAGCTGCGTCGCGAAATAGAACACTTACAAGAACGTAAAGAAACGGGCAGAATATATGTCGCGCTATTTGGTGATGTGAGTACAGGTAAATCCTCAATTATCAATGCGCTGTTACCCGATGAAAGCACCAATAAAGCCACATTAGATATCAATGTCCGGGGTGGCTCGACCCAAGATATTCATCAATATACTTGGAAAAGTGGATCGGGTGATGAACTGGTATTAACCGATTTGCCCGGGCGCAACGAAGCGGATGGTGAATTAGATGACATGGCAAAAGAGGAAGCTATCCGTTCTCAAGTCGTGATTTATGTAACCGATTCTGATTTATCACGCACTCAATATAATGATATCCAACAACTACAAAGCTTTGGCAAACCGATGATTGTGGCGCTGAATAAAAGTGATCGCTTTAATGAGGAAGAGAAACAACTATTATCAGAACGTTTTCAAAAGCAGTTTGAGAATAATAAACAATCCTCATCAATAAATTTAGTCTTTGTTCAATCGGGCGGTGAAGAAGAAGTCATCAAGGCCTATCCAGATGGGCGTGAAGAAAAGCATATTCGAGAGCGTAAAGCCGACGTTTCGGCCTTAGCTAATGCGGTTCAAGATGAGATTGATAAGCAAAGCGAAGTGCTTGAATCGTTACGTGATGCCAGTGTGTTTGTGTTAGTGAAACAACAATTAGATGTAGCTAAACAATCGTATCGTGATGAAGAAGCTGAAAAGATAATTAAAAGTTCGACTAAAAAAGCCGTGTTTGGCGCTTTAGCTTCGGTTAGTCCTGGCTCAGATTTAGTTATTCAAGGAGTGCTAGGTACACAAATGATTAAAGGTTTGTGTGCGATGTACGATGTACCTGTAAGGCAATTAGATATCGATAATCTCTTGGACTTTAGTACCGGCCAAATGAAGAAAAGCATACCTTTGATTTTGGCTGTTGCAGGTAATGGTATGAAAGCATTTCCTGGGCTAGGCACCATCACAGGCGGTGTAACGCATGCCATCGCTTATGGTTTGATATTTGATTCATTAGGGCGAGCGGTGAATAAAACCCTACAACAACGCGGTAAGCTAAAGCCTGCACCTGCGGCAATTACCTTCAAGGAGATGTTGAGTGAAGATCTGGAAACACGCGCAAAGTTATTTGCCAAGTTGGTTTTCGACAAGCAAAAACAATGAGATAGATCAATCAACACTCCCTAGCACTAAGAAGAAAGTAGATTCAGGCGCTAATAATATTGATCTTGCTAGAGAAAGTCTCAGCCAATTATTGGCAGATACTCGTGTGCCTGATTCAGTGCGAGAAGTACTCAGCGAAGAATATCAACAGCTACAAAAAATGCTGACTAAATTAGAGCAAGGACATTTACACATAGCCGTATTTGGTCGGGTTAGTGTGGGTAAGTCATCTGTATTAAATGCACTTTTGGGTAAAGATGTTTTTAGTGTGAGTATTCTTCACGGCGAAACCAAAAGCGAAAGCATTGAAGCTTGGCAAGAAGTCGATGCAGGTGGGGTGTATTTAATCGATACACCGGGTATTAATGAAATCGATGGTGATGAGCGTGAGAAACTCGCACACGAAGTAGCGAATCGTTCAGACTTATTATTGTTTGTGGTAGATAGTGATCTTACCGATGTTGAATTAGCTGCTTTAAAAATAGTGGCAAACACGCAGCGACCGATTATTTTAGTCGTGAATAAATCCGATCAATACAACGAGGATGAATTACTGGAATTACGTACGATTATTCGCAAAAGAGTAAGTGGTATTATTGCATCAAATAATATTGTTTTTACCGCTGCATTACCGGCAAAACAAACGGTCATTATGATTGATGAAGACGGCAATGAAACCGAAACACAACGCCAAAGACCCACTGATATTATTAATTTGAAATCGCGTTTATGGGAAGTTGTTGAATCTGAAGGCAAGACATTATCTGCGCTCAATGCTTCCTTATTTGCGGGTAACATTAGTGAGCAACTGGGTGAAAAGCTTTTACTAGCACGTAAGGATATTGGCGAAGAAACCATACGAATGTATTGCGTTGGTAAAGGTGTAGCCGTTGCTTTGAATCCCATTCCAGTGGCTGATTTGTTAGCCGCCGCCGCAATAGATGTAAGTATGGTGATTCATCTATCAAAAATTTATGGTCTACCCATGAGTAAATCTGAGGCAGGTGAGTTAATTAAGACTATCGCCACACATATGCTGATTCTATATGGGACTTTCTGGGCGATTCATTTAGCTTCATCAGCATTAAAAATTACCACCGTCGGTTTTTCCACAATTGTGACAGGTATAGCCCAAGGTGCAGTCGCTTGGTATAGCACCCTAGTCGTGGGTAAAGTGGCTGAAGACTATCTCGCACAAGGTAAATCTTGGGGTGAATCAGGTCCAAAATTGGTGGTACAGAATATACTCGACAGTTTAGATCGAGATTCCGTTATTAGTGATGCTAAGGATGAGATCACTAGCTACTTAAAAACTGCAAATCAAAAAAAGTGAGATAACTTTGGAATGCAGAAGCAACGACTAGCAGGTTGAATAAATCGTG